>NVRG01000012.1 GCA_002400805.1 Gammaproteobacteria bacterium | reverse complement strand
TCTTCTCGACTATTACTGTGCATCTGTACTATGCGGCCAATGCGTTCTTTTCTCCCCTTGTCCGGATTATATACGGCATCACCAGATTTTAAGACGCCGGAATAAACCCTAAAGAAGGTTAAGGTTCCAACAAAGGGATCCGTTGCAATCTTAAATGCTAACGAAGCAAAGGGTTGCTCATCACTTGCTTCACGTGTAACAGCTGAACTATCCGCATCATCTGAAATACCGGGGATTGCAGGCACATCAACAGGTGAAGGCATGTACTCAACCACGCCATCAAGTATGGCTTGCACACCTTTGTTTTTAAAGGCTGAACCGCAAAATGCTGGCACAATTTTATTCGCTAGCGTCAGGCTGCGGATACCTTGTTTGATTTCTTCATCTGTAAGCTCACCGTCTTCCAGATATTTATCCATTAACTCGTCGTTAGCGTCTGCGGCAGCTTCAATTAATAGTTCTCGATAGTGTTCGCATTCAGCCAACATGTCAGGTGAAACATCTCTTGCTTCATAACTAGCGCCTTTATCTTCTTCATTCCAATAAAGCGCTTTCATTCTTACAAGGTCTACAACACCTTCGAACTCTTCTTCAGCACCAATAGGCAATTGCATTGCGATTGGAGTTGAACCCAAGCGCTCTTTTATTTGCTCTATAACGTGGTGAAAATCTGCCCCTGAGCGATCCATCTTATTGATGAATGCCAAGCGGGGCACATTATATTTGTTGGCTTGTCGCCAGACGGTTTCAGATTGTGGCTCTACACCACCCACTGCACAAAAGACAGCTACTGCACCATCTAATACTCTTAAAGATCGTTCAACTTCAATKGTRAAATCAACRTGACCAGGGGTATCAATAATATTGATACGATGTTGGTCAAATTGCTTATCCATACCAGACCARAAACAKGTTGTMGCAGCAGAAGTAATGGTTATCCCACGYTCCTGCTCCTGCTCCATCCAGTCCATAGTMGCCGCACCATCGTGAACCTCACCAATYTTGTGAGATATACCRGTATAAAACAGCACTCGCTCAGTTGTCGTGGTTTTACCCGCGTCAATRTGAGCCATAATGCCGATATTWCGGTATCGATTTATAGGTGTACTTCGTGCCACTATCGGTACTCTTAAAGTTAAATGATTTTTAAAGAACAGGTRTAACTGTGTAACTATNTTCTAACTASGSTCGAACTAWANNNYMNAKCNTVRNGGTAAAGCTTAAAAACGGAAGTGAGAGAACGCCTTGTTTGCTTCCGCCATACGGTGTGTATCTTCTTTTTTCTTAACCGCAGAACCTTTACCCTCAAATGCATCAGCGATTTCACCCGCAAGACGCATACCCATCGATTTCTCACCACGTTTACGTGCTGCTTCAACCAACCAACGCATGCCTAAAGCAACGCGACGTTCAGSGCGAACTTCGACTGGCACTTGGTATGTTGCACCACCCACACGGCGAGACTTAACCTCAACCATCGGGCTAATATTTTCAATTGCTTTTTGRAAGATTTCAAGRCCATCAGCGCCTTTAGCTTCTGCAGCAGCRGCGAGTGCACCGTAAGTAATGCTTTCAGCAACTGATTTCTTACCATCTTTCATGATGACATTAATAAACTTCGCCAATCCAATATTTGAAAATTTTGGATCTGGTAGTACTTCACGTTTGGCAACAACCCTTCTTCTTGGCATCTGTCTTTCCTAATTCTTAATAACGTATATAGCTAATCAACTTAGCTCTTTGGACGCTTAGCACCGTATTTAGATCGGCCTTGGCGACGTTCAGAAACACCTGAGGTATCAAGTGCACCACGAATAGTGTGGTAACGAACACCTGGCAAATCTTTAACACGACCACCACGGATAAGTACAACCGAGTGCTCTTGAAGGTTATGACCTTCACCACCGATGTACGATGTAACTTCAAAACCATTGGTTAAGCGAACACGAGCAACTTTACGCATTGCCGAGTTTGGTTTTTTAGGCGTTGTAGTATAAACGCGTGTACATACACCACGTCGTTGTGGACATGCCTGCAATGCAGGTACGTTGTTCTTTTTCTTTTGCTTCAATCTTGGTTTGCGAACCAACTGATTTATTGTTGCCATTAATACAACCCTAACAATTATTCAACTATGGTAGCCTGCGATACTATTGTTCTCGCATTACCATCAAAAAATGGGGCGCCTAAAATAATGGCGCCCGACAAAGAAGAGGAATTTTACAACTCAATCAACTATTGAGTCAAGATCTCTTTTAAATTTATGAGACCTTTTCCAAATCATCACTGCTTTGTTCCGCTATTTTTGGAACAGTTTTTTTCTTCCTTTTCTCTACCGCAGTATCAACTCCATGACGTTTACGATAGCGTTCCTTGTGGTAAGCCAAGCCAGTACCGGCAGGGATAAGACGACCCACGATAACGTTTTCCTTCAAGCCACGTAGACTATCGCGCTTACCCGTCACTGCCGCGTCAGTTAATACGCGTGTAGTTTCTTGGAACGATGCGGCTGAGATAAAGGATTCTGTCGCTAATGATGCTTTGGTAATACCTAATAACATCGGGGTAAACGTTGCTTCTAGTTTATCCTCGGCACGAACATCATCATTTTTATCTAATATGCGATCATATTCGACCTGCTCACCTTTTAAGAAGCCTGAATCACCTGCCGATCGGATCTCTACTTTACGTAACATCTGGCGCACAATAACTTCGATATGCTTATCGTTAATTTTTACACCTTGCAGGCGATAAACTTCTTGAACTTCTTTCACCATATAATTCGCTAAGGCTACGATACCTTTCAAACGTAAAATATCATGCGGATCCTCTGGACCATCAACAATCATTTCACCCTTTTCAATATGCTCGCCTTCAAACACTGAAACGTGACGCCATTTAGGAATAAGTTCCTCGTGAGCCTCACCTTCTTTAGGTGTAATAATCAAACGCTGTTTACCTTTAGTTTCTTTACCAAAACTAATCGTTCCGCTGATTTCTGCCATCAATGCAGGATCTTTCGGTTTACGTGCTTCAAATAGATCCGCTACGCGAGGTAGACCACCGGTAATATCACGTGTCTTACTACTTTCTTGTGGGATGCGCGCTAATACGTCACCGATACCGACTTCTGAACCATCGGTAACACGAACTATCGCACCGCCTGGTAAGAAATACTGTGCCGGAATATCCGTACCAACAATAAACAAGTCATCACCTTTATCATCAACCAATCTCACCATCGGTCGCATATCTTTTGAAGACGAAGTACGTTGTTTAGGATCACGAACGATCATACTTGTTAAACCAGTCACGTCATCGACTTGTTTATCAACCGTGACACCTTCAACTAGGTCTTTCAGTTGAACGTGGCCTGCCACCTCAGTAACAACTGGGTGAGTATGTGGGTCCCAAGTAGCAATCACCTGACCCGCATCAACAGCGTCATTATCACCCACACTGATTTCAGAACCATAAGGCACTTTATAGCGTTCACGTTCACGACCATTTTCATCAATCAGGTGTAATTCACCTGAACGAGAAACAGCGATAAACTTACCACTTTCATGCTGTACTGACTTCATATTATGGAAGCGAATCGTACCTTTATATTTCAAACTTACCGCGTTATCTGCGGCTGTACGAGACGCGGCACCACCGATATGGAAGGTACGCATTGTTAACTGAGTACCCGGCTCACCAATTGATTGCGCTGCAATAACACCGACAGCTTCACCTTCATTGATAATATGACCGCGCCCTAGATCTCGGCCATAACAAGCTGCACAGACACCGTAACGAGATTCACAGTGAATAGCTGAACGTACTAATACTTCATCGATACCCTCTTGCTCTAACTTAGTCACCAAGCCTTCATCGACCATTGTGCCAGCGGCAAGAACGACGTCACTGCCATCTACTTTCATTACATCAACAGCTATAACTCGACCTAATACTCGCTCACCTAAAGGTTCAACTACATCTCCACCTTCGATAATCGGTGACATCATCATGCCACGTTCAGTACCACAGTCTTCTTCAATAACAACCAAATCTTGCGCAACATCAACAAGGCGACGAGTCAAATAACCTGAATTCGCCGTTTTTAACGCTGTATCGGCTAGACCTTTACGAGCACCATGTGTAGAAATAAAGTATTGAAGTACATCTAAGCCTTCACGGAAGTTCGCCGTGATTGGCGTTTCAATGATCGAACCATCTGGTTTAGCCATCAAGCCACGCATACCCGCCAATTGACGAATCTGAGCAGCGGAACCCCTCGCACCTGAATCGGCCATCATATAAATAGAGTTCATTGACGCTTGCTTAACTTCATTACCTTCCGCGTCAATAACAGTATCGGTCCCTAAACCTTCCATCATCGCGTTGGCGACTTGATCATTGGTACGAGACCAAATATCGATGATCTTATTATAACGCTCGCCATCAGTAACCAAACCTGATGCATATTGCATTGCAATTTCTTCAACTTCAGCTTCAGCTACGGCCAGAATCTCTGCTTTTTCTGCAGGAATAGCCATATCATCTATACCTACTGATGCACCAGACATGGTCGCATAGCTAAATCCTAGATACATCAATTGATCAGCAAAGATAACCGTCTCTTTTAAACCCATACGTCGGTAGCAAATATTCACTATTTCGGCAATCGTTTTTTTGTTCAATTCACGATCAACAACTGAGAATGGCAATCCTTTTGGCAGAATGCCTGATACGATCGCACGACCAACGGTAGTTTCTACTCGGATGGTTCTATTTTGTTCTGGTTCAGGCAGTGTAATATCCGTCTCATCTAAACGCACTGTAACCTTCGCATGCAGTGCCACTTGCTTAGTATCAAAGGCGCGTTTTAATTCAGCCAAGTTAGCAAACTTGCTGCCTTCACCTTTGGCATTTATCAATGCACGCGTCATGTAATACAGACCCAATACCACATCTTGAGAAGGAATGATTACCGGCTCGCCATTGGCTGGTGACAAAATGTTATTGGTCGCCATCATCAAAGAACGTGCTTCTAATTGCGCTTCGATTGACAATGGAACGTGTACCGCCATTTGGTCACCATCAAAGTCGGCGTTAAATGCACCACAGACTAATGGATGTAACTGGATCGCTTTACCTTCAATCAATAATGGTTCGAACGCTTGAATACCTAATCTATGCAATGTTGGTGCACGGTTAAGCATAACGGGATGCTCACGAATAACGTCTTCAAGAATATCCCAAACTTCTGGACCTTCACGTTCAACCATTTTCTTGGCTGCTTTAATGGTTGTTGCTAAACCAGCACGCTCTAATTTACCGTAGACAAATGGTTTGAATAATTCCAATGCCATTTTTTTAGGTAGGCCACACTGATGTAACTTCAAGTATGGACCCACTACGATTACTGAACGACCCGAGTAATCAACTCGCTTACCTAGTAAGTTTTGACGGAAACGACCTTGCTTACCTTTGATCATATCTGCCAATGATTTTAATGGCATCCGGTTAGTACCGGTGATCGCACGTCCACGACGACCATTATCTAATAAGGCATCAACCGATTCTTGCAACATACGTTTTTCATTACGGACGATGATGTCAGGTGCATTAAGATCTAATAAACGTTTCAAACGATTGTTACGGTTGATCACTCGACGGTATAAATCATTCAAATCTGAAGTCGCAAAACGACCACCATCTAGTGGTACTAATGGACGTAAATCAGGTGGTAAAATCGGTAATACTTCCATTACCATCCATTCTGGCTTGTTACCTGACTCACTAAACGCTTCCATTAATTTTAAACGTTTGGTTAATTTCTTAATCTTAGTTTCTGAGTTGGTCGCTTCGATAGCTTCACGAATAACATCGATTTCTTTAACCACATCGATATTACGTAACAGTTGCTGAATAGCTTCTGCACCCATGCGGGCATCAAAGTCATCACCATATTCTTCTACTGCTTGTAATAGTGTCTCATCTGACAATAACTGACCTTTTTCTAAAGGTGTCATGCCGGCATCAACCACGATAAATGCTTCGAAATACAATACTCGTTCGATATCACGTAATGTCATATCTAAGAACAAAGAAATACGTGACGGTAATGATTTTAAGAACCAAATATGAGCAACAGGGCTAGCCAGTTCAATGTGTCCCATACGCTCACGACGTACTTTAGCCACCGTGACTTCTACACCACACTTTTCACAAATTACACCACGGTGTTTAAGGCGTTTGTATTTACCACAAAGACATTCGTAATCTTTAACAGGTCCAAACAATTTGCAGCAAAACAGACCTTCACGCTCAGGTTTGAAGGTGCGATAGTTAATAGTCTCTGGTTTTTTAACTTCACCAAATGACCATGATCTCACCATTTTTGGTGATGCCAGACCAATTCGAATGGCATCAAACTCTTCTGGTTGAGATTGTTGCTTTAACAGGTTAAGCAAATCTTTCATGTTTTATTCTCCGCTGCCGTTTAACGGCCAATATACTGATTATCGGTAAGTAATATTCAATCTTGTGTTAGTTAGTCACTAACTAATTCAATATCAATACCCAGTGATCGAATCTCACGTGTTAATACTTTGAAGGATTCAGGCATGCCTGCATCCATACGATAATCACCATCCACAATGTTTTTGTACATACGTGTACGACCAATCACATCATCCGATTTCACGGTCAACATTTCTTGCAAGGTATAAGCGGCACCATATGCTTCCAATGCCCACACTTCCATCTCACCGAAACGCTGTCCACCAAATTGCGCTTTACCACCCAACGGCTGTTGGGTAACCAAGCTGTATGGACCTGTTGAACGTGCATGCATTTTGTCATCAACCAAGTGATTCAGTTTCAACATATGCATATAACCAACCGTGACTTCACGATCGAAGAATTCACCGGTGCGACCATCAATCAATTTAGTTTGACCACTCCGCGGTAAGCCTGCAAGTTCCAGCATGTCTTTGATTTCGCTTTCTGCAGCACCATCAAATACAGGCGTTGCCATCGGCACACCTTGTCTGAGGTTACCGGCCATTTCAATGATTTCATCATCGGAGAACGAATCTAGATCTTCTTTCTTACCACTGGTGTTATACACCTTGTCTAAGAACTCACGTAACTCTGCGATGTCACGTTGCTGATCTAACATCTCAGCAATCTTATAACCCAAGCCTTTAGCCGCCCAACCCAAATGAATCTCAAGGACCTGACCGATATTCATCCGTGACGGTACACCCAGTGGGTTCAACACGATATCTACCGGACGACCATCTGCGGTATATGGCATATCTTCAACAGGAACAATGTTTGAAATAACACCTTTGTTACCGTGACGACCGGCCATTTTGTCACCCGGTTGAATACGACGACGTACCGCTAAGAAAACCTTAACCATGCGTTGCACACCTGGAGCAAGATCATGGCCAGAGATTAATTTGTTTTTCTTAATTTCAAACTGATCATCCATATCTTGACGATATTGAACAATTTGCTTTGACGCCTGCTCTAATTGTGCATTGAGCACTTCAGCTTCCATGCGAATCTCAAACCATTTCGCATGTTCCAATTTATTCAAATATGCCTTGGTGATTTTAGCGCCCGCAGCTAAACCTGGTGCACTTTCAGCCACCTTGCCATTTAATGATTTTTCTAAACGTAAGAACACATCGTTAACGATGATTCGATGTTGATCTTTAAGATCGTTACGAATACGTTCTAACTCATCTTTCTCAATCGCTAAGGTACGTTCATCTTTTTCAACACCATCACGGGTAAATACTTGAACATCAATAACAGTACCGAAAGTACCCGTTGGTACTCGTAAAGATGAATCTTTAACGTCGGCTGCTTTTTCACCAAAAATAGCACGGAGTAATTTTTCTTCTGGTGTCAATTGCGTTTCACCTTTTGGTGTCACTTTACCGACCAGAATATCACCCGGTTTAACTTCAGCACCCACATAAACAATGCCCGACTCATCTAGTTTAGATAAGGCGCTTTCGCTTACATTTGGAATATCACTGGTGATTTCCTCAGTACCTAATTTAGTATCACGTGCTAAACAGTTAGATTCTTGAATATGTATCGTAGTGAATCTATCTTCTTGTACTACTCGCTCGGAAACTAAAATCGAATCTTCGAAGTTATAACCATTCCAAGGCATGAATGCGATTAGAATATTTTGTCCCAGTGCCAACTCACCTTTATCAGTAGATGGCCCATCCGCCAACACATCATTTTTAGCAATCACATCACCCGGTTTAACAACAGGACGCTGATTAATACATGTGCTTTGGTTTGAACGAGCATATTTAATAAGGGTGTAAATATCAACACCAGAATCCGCATCACCAGCTTCGTCATCGTTAACACGAATAACGATACGGCTAGCATCGACAGAGTCAACCACACCACCACGGCGGGCCATAACCATGACACCAGAGTCTTGAGCAACAACACGTTCCATGCCAGTACCGACTATTGGTTTCTCAGCACGTAATGTTGGYACTGCTTGGCGTTGCATGTTCGAGCCCATCAAGGCACGRTTAGCATCATCGTGYTCTAAGAATGGAATCAATGATGCCGCTACTGATACTACTTGGCGTGGTGATACATCCATCAATTGCACTTGATCTGCTGGCATTAATGAAAATTCATTCCGGTAACGACAAGGCACCATATTGTCCTTAATTTCACCGGCATCAGTTAATTCAATTGTAGCCTGAGCAATTTTATATTCGCCCTCGTCTATGGCAGAAAGATAGACGATGTCTTTGCTTGTCATTCCATCTTTCACTTTACGATATGGCGTTTCAATAAAACCATATTTATTCGTACGCGCATAAATAGCTAACGAGTTGATCAAACCGATGTTTGGTCCCTCAGGCGTTTCGATAGGACAGACACGACCGTAATGGGTTGGATGTACGTCACGSACCTCAAAACCAGCACGTTCACGTGTCAAACCACCAGGGCCTAAWGCCGAAACACGACGTTTATGGGTGACTTCAGATAAAGGATTATTTTGATCCATAAACTGAGACAGTTGACTTGAACCAAAGAATTCTTTGACTGCCGCTGCCACAGGTTTCGCATTGATCAACTGCTGAGGCATTAAKCCTTCAGACTCKGCGATACTTAAACGTTCTCTAACTGCACGTTCAACACGAACCAAACCAATACGGAATTGGTTTTCAGCCATTTCACCTACACTACGTACACGACGGTTACCTAAATGATCGATATCATCAACGATACCGTGACCGTTACGAATTGAAACCAGTTCAGTAACTACATCCAGAATATCTTCTTTGGATAAGACTCCCTCGCCTTCAAATTCTTCACGACCAAGGCGGCGGTTGAATTTCATTCGGCCTACACTGGATAGGTCATAACGGTCTGTCGAGAAGAATAAGTTTTTAAACAAGTTATTCGCCGCATCTTCTGTAGGTGGCTCACCAGGACGCATCATGCGGTAAATTTCAACTTTCGCTTCTAACGTCGATGTTGTTTCATCTAAACGCATGGTGTCAGAAATATACGAACCTTTGTCTAGATCATTAGAATAAATAACTTCTACTGTCGTAACATCAAAGCGTTCAAACGTTTCTAGGGTTTCTTCGGTTATTTCATCGTTGGCCGAAAGTATGACTTCGCCACTATCGGTATCAATCATATCGTTTGCAATGACTTTTCCAACCAAATAGCTAGCAGGAATTGTCAATGTAGTGAGCGACGCTTTTTCCATCTGTCTGATATGTCGAGCGGTAATTTGCTGCTCAGCCTCGACAATAACTTTGCCGTCTGCTGCAGTAATATCAATAGGTACCGACTGACCGCGGAGACGTTTAGGCTCAAGTGCTAATTCAAACTCACTGCCTTTTTTGGTATAGACATCACGGTCAAAGAATAAATCTAAGATCTCTTCATTGGTCAATCCTAAGCATCGTAACAAGATTGTTGCTGGTAATTTACGGCGACGATCGATACGAACAAAAACGGCATCTTTCGGATCAAATTCAAAATCCAACCACGAACCACGGTAAGGAATAACCCGCGCATTAAATAAAATCTTACCTGATGAGTGTGTTTTACCTTTATCACTATCAAAGAACACACCTGGTGAACGATGTAATTGAGACACAATAACTCGTTCTGTACCATTGATAACAAAGTTACCTTTCTCTGTCATCAGTGGGATTTCTCCCATATATACTTCCTGCTCTTTAATGTCTTTAACGACTTTTGATTTTGCAGGGGCCTCTTTATCATAAATGACAAGACGCATTTTAACTCTTAACGGTGCAGCATAGGTAATGCCGCGCAATTGACATTCTTTAACCTCAAATGCTGGAGTACCAAGGCGATAACTGACATATTGTAGTTCAGCCATGCCGGTATGGCTTTTAATCGGGAATACTGAATCAAATGCTGTATGCAAACCTTTTGCAGCACGCTCATCAGCAGGTATGCCTTGCTGTAAAAAATCCTGATAAGAATTTACTTGTGTTGCCAGTAAATTAGGAACAGTCAAGACACTTGGACGCTTGCCAAAATCTTTACGAATCCGCTTTTTCTCGGTAAACGTATAAGCCATTTATTACACCTCAGAGTCGTCCCGCTTTTATTTTCGTAAAAGCAAGGAATTGTAATATTGTATTCAGTGGTCAAACAATCTTTGCTTGACCAGTAACAGAAAAAGGCCGGTGATTAAAATCACCAGCCATTTTCTATATCGCGGCGATCAAACTACCACGATAAAAGCTCAACTTATTTAAGTTCAGCAGTAGCACCAGCTTCTTCAAGTTGTTTAACAACATCTTCAGCTTCAGCTTTTTCAATTGCTTCTTTAATAGTCGCAGGTACAGCTTCAACTAAGCCTTTAGCTTCTTTCAAGCCAAGACCAGTGAGAGTACGTACCGCTTTGATAACCTTAACTTTGTTCTCACCGAAGCTAGACATTACAACGTCAAACTCAGTTTGCTCAACAGCAGCAGCACCAGCGTCACCAGCAGCAGCAGCAGCAGCTACAGGAGCTGCAGCAGTTACGCCAAATTTTTCTTCCATTGCTTCGATCAAATCAACGACCTCAACAACTGTCATATTGGAAATCGATTCCAAGATATCATCTTTAGATACAGACATGTTTCTTTCCTATTTCAAGCTTACAGAATATAAATACAACATTAGTTCTTAATAAAAAACTAAGCTGCTTCTTTTGCATCGCGAACAGCCGCGAGCGTACGAACCATCTTGCTAGTCGGAGCAACCAAAGTACGAACAAATTTTTCAATCGGTGCTTTCATTGTAGCCATAAGAATACCAATCGCTTGGTCCTTAGTAGGCATTTTAGCTAGCTTCTCGATATCAGTAGCAGGTAATAACTTGCCACCTAGAGAAACCATTTTGATTTCAAGTTTGTCGTTTTCTTTAGCGAAGTCACTCATGACGCGTGCAACTGCACCTGGATCTTCTAATGAAAACCCAAGTACCAAAGGACCAGTCATTCCTTCCTGCATGCAGGCGAAATCTGTTCCTTCTACGGCACGTTTAGCTAATGTGTTACGAACAACACGCAAATAAACATTCTCTTTGCGAGCCGCAACACGTAGCGTAGTCATATCTGTAACGGTTAATCCATGATATTCAGCTGCAACAGCAGAATATGCAGTAGATGCCACTTCAGCGACCTCAGCAACGACGGCCTTTTTTCCTTCAAGATTTAAAGCCACCTAAAGTTCTCCTTAGGTTCACTACGATTAATCGTAGTGTGTTGCTAAAAGAAGAGTTGCCTCTTCCACCATTACGGTGTTCAACATCAGAAATTCTGTAGCTGAACCCGTCTGCGTAGGTTGCTCCCAAAAGTTATCACACTTGGGCTCAATTAAATTTTCATGCCTACGGTCTTAGACGACCCAGCCAAAAAGACTGGGCGGTCCAATTCTTTTAAATCGTTCCTAAGCTATGAACGATTTATCAATCGTGACGCCAGCACCCATGGTGCTAGAAACACTAATACGTTTGAAATATATGCCTTTCGCTGAGCTTGGTTTTAATTTATTTAAATCTTCAAGCAGAGCTGTAAGGTTTTGTTGTAAGGCTTCAACTTCAAAGCTTGCATTACCAATCGGGCAGTGAATGATACCAGCTTTGTCTGTACGGTAACGAACTTGACCTGATTTGGCATTTTTAACTGCTTCAGCCACATTCGGTGTAACCGTGCCCACTTTAGGGTTAGGCATAAGTCCACGAGGACCTAACACTTGGCCTAATGTACCAACAACACGCATTGCATCTGGTGATGCAATAACAACATCAAAATCCAAGTTGCCGGCTTTAATTGATTCTGCAAGATCTTCAAAACCAACAATATCCGCACCTGCAGCTGTTGCCGCTTCCGCATTTTTACCTTGAGCAAATACAGCAACACGTACAGTTTTACCGGTACCGTTAGGCAATACAGTAGAACTACGAACTACTTGATCAGATTTACGAGAATCTACACCCAGATTAATTGCAACGTCAATTGACTCGACGAATTTTGCTGATGCATTTTCTTTAACAAATGTTAATGCATCTTCTACAGCATATTGTTTGCCCACTTCCAATTTTTCATGGATTGCGCGAGTTCTTTTTCCAAGAGCAGCCATTATTCAACACCCTCTGTATTCAGACCCATACTGCGTGCAGTACCAGCAATAATTTTTACTGCTGCGTCCATATCATTTGCATTAAGATCAGCCATTTTGGTCGTTGCAATCTCTTCTAACTGCGCACGGCTAACCGTACCCACTTTTTCAGTATTTGGACGACCACTACCACTCTTAAGGCCTGCTGCTTTTTTTAACAAAACTGCTGCCGGTGGTGTTTTAGTGATGAAAGTAAAACTCTTATCATTAAATACTGAAATAACAACAGGAACTGGAAGACCTTGTTCCATACCCTGTGTTTTAGCATTAAATGCTTTACAGAATTCCATGATATTCACACCATGTTGACCTAATGCAGGACCAACAGGAGGACTTGGATTCGCCTGACCAGCTGGCACTTGCAGCTTGATATAGGCATCTATTTTTTTAGCCATGATTTACTCCAATACGGGTTCAAACGCCTCGCGGCTCCCCAACAACAAACCAGCCTAAGCTGGATAAATTAAGCTTTCGCTACCTGACTGAACTCAAGTTCAACAGGTGTCGAACGTCCGAAAATAACAACTTCAACACGTAATCTGCTTTTTTCGTAATTAACGTCTTCTACTACACCGGTAAAGTCATTAAATGGACCATCTGTCACACGCACCACTTCACCMGGYTCAAATAATACTTTCGGCCGTGGGCTATCAACACCATCTTGCACACGTTGTAAAATCTGATTTGCTTCAGCTTCACTAATTGGYGCAGGRCGATCGCCGGTACCACCGATAAAACGTAATACTCGTGGAATATCATTAACGACATGCCACGTATCATCATCCATTTCCATATTGACTAATACATAACCTGGAAAGAATTTTCGTTCACTTTTACGCGGCTGGCCATCACGCATTTCAACCACTTCTTCAGTTGGGACAAGGATTTCATCGAACTTGTCTTCCATGCCAAAACGCTCAATACGTTCTTCTAAAGAACGTTTCACCTGGGCTTCATAACCAGAATAAGCTTGAATTACATACCAACGTTTGCTCATATTCAAACCTTTCCTATACCGTTAGAGCGCGAACCGCCCAACCTAATATTGAATCCACACCCCATAACAATAACGCCATCACGGTTACCATAAGGATAACAATCAATGTGGTTTGCACAGTTTCCTGTCTGGTCGGCCAAACTACTTTACGTACTTCTACTTGTGTCTCACCTATATAGGCCAACATATTTGAACCAATTTGTGTGCGTGATGCAATAAACAAAGAAAGCCCGGCTGCTGCAAGCAAACCAAGCACTCTGAGCAATGTTGAATACTCACTATAGGTATAAAACAAAGCAATCGCTGTCATCATAATGATAACTGCGACTATTAATTTGATATTATCTGCCATTGTTTTCGTTTTCTCAATATAACTTGATAAAAAAAATGGCAGGCCAGGAGGGAATCGAACCCCCAACCTACGGTTTTGGAGACCGTCGCTCTGCCAATTGAGCTACTGGCCTAACATATTCTTCGAATTTAGTCAGAGACTCCAAATCTCCGACCAAATATTTCTTACTGCTTACTCAGTAATTTTACTAACAACGCCCGCACCCACTGTGCGGCCACCTTCACGAATAGCAAAACGTAAGCCATCTTCC
>NVRG01000011.1 GCA_002400805.1 Gammaproteobacteria bacterium | reverse complement strand
GTTGTCCACTGCGATATGGATGTGTATACGTTTCATAACATTCCTCTTTATTTGTAGCTGCGAACCATGAATTTGGTGCAGTCATTAATAAAGACGGGAATGAATTAAAAAGGATGCATCTTTTTAATTAACAGTCATAGTCGTCAGTGGAATTAGACATTTTTTGTTCATAATCGACGAAGCTGCCAGCCTTGTTATATGTGAGTGTGCAGCATCGTAA
Organism: Gammaproteobacteria bacterium; assembly: GCA_002400805.1. Next base: position 14,106 of record NVRG01000011.1, on the reverse strand, counting down.
AATGCTTTGTTTTAATTTTGCACGACCACGTAAAACACGAGATTTAACGGCAGATAGCGATAGATCGAGGATTTTGGCGACTTCTTTATGCTTTTTGCCTTCAAGTTCAGACAGGATTAAAACCTGCTGATACTCTTCAGGTAAGGCTTTGATCATTGGTAGCAGGCATCCTGCGAGTTCATCGACAAGATTATTTTCATCTTCAATAACGATATCATCAGGTAATGACTCAAACTGTTTTTTACTACGGTAATAATCAACGATACTGTTTTTACTCACGAGAAATAACCAAGCAGTAATATTGTCAGGTAAGGTATTTTCGTCTGCCTGCTTGAGAAGCTTGGCAAAGACATCACTCAATATATCTTCAGCATCTTCAGCGTGAGCAACTTTAGAGCGAATAAAGGAAAGTAGCCCTTGTTGAGACTCAAGCCATGCATGTTCAACGTTATCGGTGGTCATGGTTTATGACATTGATATTAGAAAAGATGTGATGCAAAAAAGGCGATCAGTAAAATTGTCGAGGTCATTTGCCAGAATAAAACCGGATTTCTGTCGAGTAAGGCGGCATCATTACGTTTCTTATATTTTGGGTTGGGCGTTTGTAACTCGTGAAGAAATTCCGAGACTTCCTCATAGCGCCGTTCTGGCTCATAACGTAAGCCTTTTTTAATCGCCCCATCGATCCAGATAGGCACCTCAGAATTGATCTCAAAGCTAGGGGTGTATTTGGTGCCTAGATAGGCCTTTGAAGTACGACAGTCCTGTAGCTTGCCACCAAAAGGAGCCTTGCTCGTCAGCATTTCATAAACAATCACCGCTAAAGAAAACACTTCTGATTGAACAGTGCTTTTGGCCGATATAACAACTTCTGGAGCAGAATAACTGGCGGTGCCTAATACGCCTTCTCGTTCGATAGGCGTTGAGATTTCAGCTACACCTTTAATGTAACAAGAACCAAAATCAATGATTTTCACCACACCGTTTTTATCGATCATAATATTGCCCGGCTTTATATCTTGGTGCAGGGTTTCACGTCGATGCATAGCTCTTAATCCATGCACAATTTGTTGTACGATATCGATAGCATCTTGTACGGCTGGTTTAGGATTTTCTGCTATCCATTGCTCCAAAGTGATGCCATCAATATATTCAGTCAGATAATACAGGCAGGATTGTGGTCGAGTGGTTTCGATCACCCTCACCACATGCGTATTGTTGATTTGACTGCCTATCCAGCTTTCCCTGACAAAACGTTCGATATAGGGCAAGTCATCGTCAAAATTTACCGACGGTGTTTTCATGCAATAACGATCACCACTTTCTTCGTCATGAACGATATAGATCTGACTACGATTACTGGCATGTATTTCTTTTTCTATACGATAACCATCCAAGATCATGCCTGGACCTAGATAGGGTGGAAAAGGGCGTTGTGTTAGCTGGCGGCTGACTTCAGCAATGGTTTGTCTAGGCAGGCTATCAATGCGTAAAACTTGGCAACTTAGATTATCTCCACTGCCGTTAGCCAGCGCTTTCTCAATAAGTGCATCACAGGTTTTTTCGAAGTCCAGAGTGACATGTTGGGCAGTGAGTGAGTTTAAGCTGGTCTGTAGCTCGGCATGACAAACAAAGTCATGGATGCCATCGGTACTTAAAAAGAAAATATCACCGACGTCGATATCGGTACTGCAACCATCTACATCAAGCATCACATCTAATCCCATGGCACGAGACAAGTAAGCTTTATCTTTGCTGATGAAGGTAGTGTGATCGCGGGTTAGTTGTTCTAGCTGTCCATGATGCAATCGATAAACACGCGTGTCACCAACATGAAAAATATGTGCGGTTTGAGATTTAAAAATAACAGCACTAAAGGTGCTGACATAGGATTTTTGACTATTTGAAAACGGATGACCTTGATCAAATAACCAACGATTAAGAGCGGTTAATACTTGTGAAGCAGATTTGTTGACACTCCAGCTATCCGGGGTGGAATAGTAGTCGGTGAGGAAGTTGTAAACACAGGTTTCACTGGCTTCATTTCCTGTTTGACTCACGCTAACGCCGTCGGCAATTGAGGCCACGGCGCCTTTATTTTTCAGTACTGATGCTTTGGGAATGCAAATACCGATAGCGTCTTCATTATCAGACTTATTACCACCTACCGAGCGTTGTGCAACGGTAAAGCTTAGATCTGCATGTATATGTTCCGCCATCATCCCCAGTTCGCCCTAATAATAAGGTTCGCTCTAAAAAAGCGCTTGCCTACGACATCATAGTGGCTAGAGCGAACTGAGTCGATGTTATCTCAGCTTAGTGCACATCAATTAATTGCACGGTGCCATCGGGCATCACTTCAGCCATTTGACTTTTAGGCTCATCCAAAAACAGCGCGCAGACTGCGGCGAAGGCAATGCTGCCGGCAATGATTAAGAAGAAGGTTGATGGTGATACAAACGAATAGGCGGTCAAGAATAAAACCGCACCGATGTTGCCGTAAGCACCCACGGTACCGGCAATTTGACCGGTTAAACGACGTTTGATTAATGGCACTACCGCAAACACGCTGCCTGCCGCCGAACCTAAAAAGAATGAGCAAAACATCATTGACGCTACTGCCAAGGCAATCGGCCATTCAGGCGTAATCAACGACATAATGAAGAAACCTACGGCGGCACCGCTTAATAAAATAGCCAAGGTCTTTTTACGACCAAAGGTATCGCTTATAAAACCACCTGAAGGACAAGAAACAACATCCATTACGGCAAAGCTTGCACCGAATAAACCGGCCAAAGCGACAGGAATAAGGAAGACATCTTTGAAGTATAAAGGCAGCATTGAAACAACGGCTAATTCAGCACCAAAGGTCACCGCATAAGCAACGCTTAAGATAGCAACCTGTTTGAATTTGTACTGCAGAATTTCATCAACCGGTTTTTTGAACATCTCCTTGTTCACTTTAAACAGCTGACTCGTTTGGAATAAATACAGCGCCACTAAAGCGGCATAAATAACATAAGAGGCAAACTCAGTGAATAAACCTAAGGTGGTGACTTTCCAAGTTAATACGGCCAAAGCACCAAACATAGGAATGTTCAAAGCCAAGCAGAAAAAGAAATCACGTTTGCTAGTGACTTCTAAACCACCTGATTTATTCGGTCTAAAATAAGTTGACCCCACAGGCGTATCAGACACTGAACGGTAATAAATAACAGCAAAAATAAGGGCAATCACACCGGTTATCGCGGTGGCATAACGCCAGCCATCATCGCCACCAAACATCAAGGCAATAGTCGGCAAGCTCACGGCGGCTACAGCAGAACCCACATTACCCATACCTTTATAGATACCTTCAGCCAAACCAAGTTGTTTAGCGGGATACCATTCACTGATCATGCGAATACCGATAACAAAACCAGCACCGACAAAACCCATTAAAAATCGAGATATGGCTAACATTTCAAATGTCGTGGCCATGGCAAAAAGGAAACATAAAGCAGCGGTGAGTACCAACATTGCCGAGTAGGTTTTTCGTGGACCATAAACATCAACCAACATACCGGTGACAATACGAGCAGGAATAGTCAAAGCAACATTGAGGATCAGTAACAGTTTGATTTGCTGATCGCTTAAGCCCATTGTTTCTTGAATGACTGATAACAACGGCGCATGGCTGAACCAGACGAGGAAGGTGACAAAAAATGCCATCCACGTCATATGGAGAATTTTTGCCCTACCAGTAAAAGCCAGGAAGTTGGACTTCAGTGTGGAATCACTCATTTATTTATTTTGATCCTATTTAAACGTTATAGGCTGCCAATTGCAATAATTGAGCCACGAGTTAACATGCTGATAATATTGTATTTTACAGGAATTACAAATGATTTGAACCATAAAGGTGCACCAGAATGCAATTTGATCGCACCAAAATGGTGTGGTGAGGATGAACAGTGTTTTGTAGGGAAAAGTGAGACTGTTAATTAGAACCTTTTGCATAAAACTCAACATAAAAGCGAACCTGCCCTTTGGGCTCGACACTGTGCAATAAGCATGGAGCAATCACGGCTTGCTCACCTTGCTTAACTTCATATTTCCTAACAGATGGTTCATTGACGGTATAAATTAATGTGCCTTCTAATACATGAAGCAATCCCCAAGTGCCCACCTTGGTGGAATGGTCTTTTTGAAATCCTTTTGGAATCGTTTCTTCAGTGAATTCAGGCGTTTTTTTATACGCAAGCAGATCGTCAGGAAACTCCAATGCATCACAACGAACACAGTTTAATGTTGCACCAATCTTGCTCGCACGACCTTCTTCAGAAACAACCCAAGGTCGATTGGTAAAAGGTGGTTTATGGCGAACATGTTGGCCATGATAACAATCAAGTTCTGCCACCCAATCATTGTGCTCATCTAGATGAAAGCCGGTTATTTTTCGTTCCATTTTTTAACTCGTGTTTTACGAAAGTATTTAGCGCATGGGCACTTCCATGCATAAGATCTTTGATTTTTCATTGGCGGTTATTTCAAGCGCATCAGTATCCGTGATACCTATACCATCACGTTTAGCTAACGCCTGTGTGCCGATGTTAATACTACCCTCAATAACAAAGAAATAAAGGCCGTTATTTTCTTGATATTTTGTATATTCAATAGATTGTTCTGCATCAATAAGCGCAATAGAAAAATAGGCATCTTGATTAATCTTAATGACATCGTGATGCTTGCCATCCAAAGGAGCAACAATCAGTTGAAAATGATTGCTCAGGGTTGCCGCCTCAAGTTCGCGTTGATCATAGCGGGGAGGAATCCCTTTTTCTTTCGGTAAAACCCAGATCTGTAACAGCGAGACTTCTTCGGTATCTGAGTCATTAAATTCTGAATGAGTGATGCCCGTGCCGGCAGACATGACCTGAACTTCACCGGCTTTTATAACGTATTCATGCCCCATACTATCCCGATGTCGCAAAGCTCCACTCAATGGGATCGTGATAATCTCCATATCGCGATGTGGATGGGTGCCAAACCCTTTAGCGGGTGCTACCACATCATCATTGATAACACGCAATACACCAAAACTCATGCGATTAGGGTTGTGATAGTCAGCAAAACTAAAGGTATGACGGCTACGCAACCATCCAATATTGGCAGTACCTCGACTATCCGCTAAATCTAAAGTTGTTGCCATAATTATTCCCCGTTTACTGGCGAACACCTTCGATATAGAGTTCCAGTTCCACATGTGTAGATGCTGGGCCCAAGTTGTAATCAATGCCGTAGTCGGCTAGTTTCAACGTTGTTGTTCCGCTGAATCCCGCTCGATACCCACCCCATGGATCGGCACCTTCACCAATTTTTTCTATTGGGAAATGGATGGTTTTGGTTACGCCATGGAGTGAAAACTCACCGGTTAGCATGCCACTTTTCTCATCATTAGCTTTGTACTGAGTGCTAATAAACGTTGCTGTAGGATACTGGTTAACATCTAAAAACTCTTTTCCTTTTAAGTGCTTGTCTCGTTCAGCATGGTTAGAATCCAGACTGGCTGTTTGAATCACCACCTTAATTTGTGATGTGACAGACTTATCTTTGTCATAGCTAAATGTGCCATCAAAATCATTGAAGCGGCCAGTCAGCCAGCTGTAACCTAAATGCTGAACCTTAAAATTAATGGCGGCATGAGCACCTTCTCTATCGACGTTATAGTCGGCAGCATGAGCCAATCCAGAGAGCAAAGTAACCGCTGAAAGCGTACTGGCAAGTAATAATTTTTTCATAGTATCCTCGATGTAGTGATTGAGCGTTTAAATATCAAATGGTGGTGTTAACTTTTAACATACGCGTGAGTCCGCCATCTTTATTGATGAAATGGTGTTTAATTGCTGCGAGTGCATGGGCTGTTGTCATGGCGAGTAACAGCCAAGATAAAATGGCATGTACTTGTCCTGCAATATCTTCCTGATTTTCAATTGCCCAAGGCAAGGCCGGTGCATGCAGTAAATCAAAAATGACGATAGCTCGACCGTCGGCGGTGGAGATAAGATAACCACTGACCATCAGTAATAACATACCGAGGTATAACCCTCGATGCATCCAGTGTGCAGCGCGTTGCTCCCATTTCGGGCCAGCGAGTTCTGCTGGTTTAATATTGATGGCGTGCCACAATATACGAAATAACAACAATCCTAATAGCACCATGCCTAGGCTCTTATGCAAATCCAGTGACCCCTTATACCATGCATCATAATAGGTCAGCTCCACCATATAGAGCCCTAGCCCAAATATAAAGAAAATGGCGATGGCCATGAGCCAGTGCACGGCAATGCTGATCCAGCCATAAGATTTTCTGCTATTTTTTAACATGATATTGCCTTGCCAATAAATATTAATGCCTAGCTTATCGCTGTTGCATAAAATCGAATAGTGCTAAAAATAATAAACTGTTGTGCATAAAGCAATGAAGTCATGCCGTAGTGAATGTTATAGTCGGGTTCTACAGAGAGAAGTATCCGAGAGAAATTCATGCAAGATCTTTATTGGGACGACTACCGCGTAGCCTATCAAGTGGCACAGTCAGGCTCCCTGAGCAAGGCGGCAAGGCAGCTAAAGTGTAACCATGCAACAGTGCTGCGCCATGTGAATCGCCTAGAACAAGCATTAAACATCAAACTGTTCATTCGTCATCAGCGCGGTTACAAACTAACGGATGCGGGATCGATACTCGTAAACGAGATGCCCTCTATCTATGCTGAATTCAATCGGCTAGAAAACTTGCTTGGCAGCGTGGAGCAGGATATCAATGGCAATCTGCGTATCACGACGCTGGTCGAGTTTTCATCGTTACTTAATCCTGCATTGTTAGAGTTCCGTAAAGCCTATCCAAATTTACGTATACAGTTGATATCTACCGACGAAATCATTCCCTTAGCCAGTGGGGCAGTGCATGTATCAGTAAGAGCTGGCCAGGAACCTCAAGATCCTGATTTGATTGCTCGCAAAATCATGACCATAAACATGGCCTATTATGCGACTGATGAGTATGTGCAACAGTTTGGCCTACCCCAAAAAATTGAGGAATATAACCAACACAATTGGGTTATGCCCAGTGTCGAAAAGCATCATATCCCACATGTGAAACAAGTGCTGCGGCATCTCGACAATGAGCGTGTGGTGTATCAGAGCAATCAATTTCTCGATATTGAATCTGCCGTAAAGACAGGCATAGGGATAGGCCTAATTTCGGAGATAGGCGCAGCAGCTTGCAGCAATTTACATAAGCTGCAGCTAGATGACGACGTAACATATGAAGCAAACGGGTTGTGGTATGTCTATCATCGGGATTTAAAACATAATGCTAAGGTGAAGACGTTGTATCAATATCTGCTAAAGCACTTAATACCCGAGGGTTAACTATGCGCATTCACTTTCTATTCGAATGTATTAGTTTGCTCCTGGTTTGGCAAAAAAGGTAAAGTACGGATAATTTTTGCTGCGGCTTGTTTATCACTTTTTTAGTAGAAAAAATGCCTACTTAGCCACACTTTTCAATTTAAGCGTGCTAAGCTGCGCGTTGGAATTTTTTAATGTTTTAAGCGATAGTTTTTCTTTTTTACGGGACATTTATGGACAAGACCAGCTTTGGATCTAGCTGTAATATTAAGGGATTACGAACAACCATTTCTTCCTTGTTAATCATGCTCACTCTGGCATGGTCCTCTTCCGTCATCGCAATACATTGGCATGCCAACGAATATATAACTAACAGCTTTGTCGCTGTTACGCTTAGTGAAAAATCACAAGATTCCACTGCGGGCATTAAAAAGTGGCAAAAGCCTATCTATTATGAAATCAAACATCACATTGATGATATTGAATTACATGAAAGGCTAGTGGCATTACATTTTTCCCAGATTAGAGATATTACTGGCCTAAAAATTCAACCTGCCGATCAACTCCACCCCGCAAACTTAACCATTGTTTTAACATCAGAAAAACGCTACCAGCAAGATATCGCGCATTACTTCAAGTTAGATGAAAATGCTAAAACAACTAAAGAAATGGCAAAGAAAATAGGCTCGGCAAGTTTGTTTACGCGCCGAGATAATAGTATTCAACAAGCCGCGGTAGTTATTCCCACTGATCGCGCTCGTGCTGAAGCACGTCTATTAGCAACGTTGTCTGAAATGCTCACCCAAGTCTTAGGTTTTCCGAACCGATCTACCAGCGTTTACCCATCGGTGCTTAATGACCGAGCACGCGATCATTTTCTTTCTGGCTTGGATTATTTGATGTTGAAAATTTTATATGACGACAGAGTTCAATCGGGCATGTCATCAATAAAGACAAGGGAAACAGTTAACCAAATTATTGCCGAAAGAAGCTTTCAAGACCAGATTAAAACGGCAGAATTAGTCGTTAAACAGCAAGGTTTATATCCGCTGTTAAACTAGGCTAACGGAGCTCAGAATTGCTTGGTCGGGTTAATAGTCCCAACTTTTATAGGTTTCATTGTCATTTTTCATATCTTCATATAACCAAACCATACGATCTAGAAACCAACTTTTTCCTAGATACGCCATCGTTATACCTAAAATGGCTCCCCAAACTGAATAAAAAACCGTAGCCCAGGTCGCTATGATTAAGCCAACAAAAGAAATGCTATTTAAAATAAAAAATAGATGAGTTTCATGATGTTTTGGCAGGGGAATCTTGTCTCTGTTTAAATAAACCCGTTCCCCCAATACTGCCTTGGAGGCCCAGTTTTTTGTCGATTTAGCTTTGTTAAAAACGAGAGGATTAAACATCATCCAAAGTAGTGAAATGGCAGCTGGAATCAAACACCACCAGCCAATCCATATTCGACTCCAGAATGCCAAGACAATAATGGGCAAAACTGAATATCGCGTCCAAACACTGATGGGATTAGCGTGCTTCAGCCAGTTTTCATCAGTGAGATTAAAGAGGTTGGCAATTTTCCGTTCAAAGGTCACTTGTATTCCAAAATCTCTAAATTAAATTCTTTACGAATTTCAACGAGCGGCATGTCCATATATAGCTCGTAGCCTCGAGTCTTCCATTTACGGGTCATTTTTCTAGCCCGAAAATATGTTTTATATAAAAGAGGCATGCCGAGAAATAAACTCTTAACGATGTTAACAAAACCAATATTCGCGATGAGTTTTTTGCCTTCTGGTGATTTGGCATAGGCCAGATATTCTTTAAAACTTAAATCGGTTCCAAATAACGTCCAATAATCGCCGGCTGCCTCATCCAAAATACTGGTATTCACACCAAAAAACACGTGCCCGACATCATGATGAACTAATAACTCCGTCCACACGGTATCAGGTTCAGGAACAGAGAAAAGGTGGGAGTTCACCGAATAAAACTCAGCTAAAGCCTCTCTTAGAGTGAGCTTACAAGCTTGCTCTTGAAATTGAGCGACTTTAGTTCTATTAAATTTCATTTGCCTTGTTAGCTGCTTGAAATTGTATAACTGTGCCTGTAGAAAAGCCTGATAATTTAAATGGCACAAAACAGTGCCACTTAAATATGAAGCTAATACAGCTATCTATAAAAATTCTGGCCTTGTTTAATGGAGGTCAGTACTTACAGTACGAACTTCTCAACCGCTAGAGCAATAACACCAGCAAGTGCTAACAAGCTCAAAATTTTCCAGGTAGCTACAGAGCTTTCTAGAGATGCTACGCGAGCTTCTAAAGAAGCAGGTTTAGTGTTGCTAGAAGGTTTTTTGCTGTCACCGTCTAAAGGAATAACAGATTCAGCCTGAGGGCCTTTTTCTGATTCTTTGTCGATGAACTCAACGGCTATTCCTTTGCGGATAGGGCCATCGCCTTGCCACTCACTTTTATGGAAGAAGAAGTCTTCGCCGTTTTTGTCGTCGGCAATAAAGCCAAAGCCTTTGCGGAAATCGTAACGTTTAATAATGCCTTTGGCCATGTTTGTATCCTATTCAATGTGTAATGAGGGCAATGCTGCTGATCGTAAATTCTGGTTCGACCTTTAAGTGGTTGCCAATGATAGCAATTATGTATATTTTTGCAATTTAAGTATACGTTCCCTTATGGCTGAAGACAGTTAACGCTGCCATAAGAGGCGGCATGAAATGCCGTCCGTCCCCGTCCCTTGTGTGATGCTTTTCACCGACTTACCATACATCAATAGTGGGATTAAATGGGCCTAGCTCTTCAGCCTTATCGTTAGAGAAACAGAACGCCTCATTAAAAGGAAAATAACAGTATGTTTTATGAGGGCGCTGCCCATCATAACAATTGTTAACATGAGGACCTCTTAATTTTGTTCTTATTTTCACTGTTGATCTTAATTTATTGAATACAAAAAGAGTCATTTTCCTCTTAAAACATCGCCATGCCGAGCTTTAGATGAGCAATAATTAGGAAGAAAGAATTCTTTAACTCTATCCCGCACTCTGTCTAAGCTTGACTCTACTCATTGAACAATCTGCATTAGCAACCCTTTAGCCATTTCAGGTGCCCGCCCTAAATGGATATGACTATCCTTAAAATCTAGGCAAAACAGGATGAACAACATACTATGTCTCATCCCAAACCATTCTGATGCTGGGCATAAATCTAACAATTAGGAATTAACATGAAAGAAATTACAGTTGATAGCAACCCAAGCGAAGCGCTTTTAAAAAAAATGGGTACTGCTTACTGGCCAACATGGGAAAAAGAAGTATCCGTATTCCCATGGGAATTTGTTACCACAGAAACAGCGCTTATTTTAGAAGGTGAATGTGAAATGACACCTGAAGATGGCAGCCCAGTAGTAAAATTCAAAGCGGGTGACCTAGTTGTGTTTCCAAACGGTTTTAAAGGCACATGGGAAGTGAAAAAACCACTTAAAAAGCAATTTAAGCACATCAACGGAAATTTTGTTAAGTGCTTCTTTTGTCAGTTAAAAATAATGATTAGCCGCATCAAAGGTGTTACGAAATAAAGTTCGTTTCCATTATTTCCACGATGACGGCCTCGGATAGTTTGGCAAGTTCGTATTCTGAAGATGAATAAATATCACCTTCTTTATTACCCAGCGCAATGTTCACAACATCAGGCTTATCATCATGGAGCAGGATAACGATCTTCTTATCGAGAGCAATGCAATCAATGGTGATTGCATCTGCTTTCATGCCTTGATGACGTAAGGTTTTATCCATTATTCCCATTAAGGTATCGACATGTTCAAACTTGCTGTAGAACACATCATTCGCCTTAGCGACAATCTCAGATAAATTTTGTAGTGCTTTCTTCATTTTTAACGCTCAGTGATTAGGGTGACTAAATTGAAATATAAGGCAGCAATAAACGGCAGCCAACGTTTAGCAGTCTGATTTAATGGCCTTATTATGTGGCTGATGCACTCTGACTTGGGAATGATACTTCCATAACCAAACAATCTTCCTCACAAATGAATGGGCCATGAACTTCACCGGGAGGACGACTGGCAAAATGTCCCGCTTCTAACCATTGCTGAAAAGCAACATCATAAAGTCGACCGGAAATAATAAAGATTTCCTCAGGGTAATCGTGAGATTTACCGCCAAATTCCTTTGTATCTGCACCTGCTTTAAAACGGGTAAGCCGAGTGTAATCACCGGTCACTTCATCGAAAGCAAGTGTTAGCTGTTCCAGCATTCCTGAGCTACCTTCAATCTGCTCCCATTTGCTTTTATTTTCTTCTGCTAGGACATTCCAATATGTTGCGGTACTTTTTGACATTACGACCCCTTTACCACATAGCGCTGCCATAAACGGTGCGAGCTTGCGAGTGACTGGCGACCATAGGGCGTTAATTTAAGATCCATTATTATGTCGTTTTGGCACAATACATAACTAGACACCATTCACTATTTTTTCTAAGTGAGCATCGGTGAACTCCGACAAGCAGCTAAGTTTCATATAAGACAATTCATATTTTTTATCTGTAAATTCTAAAATTGGTGGAACGACAACCGTTTTCATATTTGCCTTACTCGCGGCGATAACACCAGATATAGAATCTTCGAATGCAATGCATTTTGAAGGSTCAACAKCTAGTTTCTTTGCMGTGGATAAATATACTGCGGGATTAGGCTTGCCCTTTATTTCATGTTCCGAAGAGGAAGTGGCATGAAAATAACTAGCGATATCAAGTTTTCTTAGCACGACAGGAATCAATCTAGAAGGTGCATTAGTTGACAGGCCTATTTTAAATTCTTTGTTTTGAAAGAGATCTAAAACTTCTTTGACGCCTTCCATAGGCTCACCTTTTACCGAAATAAGTGTTGCTACACGGTCAACCACTTCATTTTCGACTTGCTCTAAACTTTTACCTGACCAAGGAAAATGACCATACCAAAATTCAGTTACCTCTCTTGTCGTCATGGAGGCGGTACGAGATGAAAGTGCCTCTGTGACGTCAACGCCGACAGATGTGAAAACGTGTTTCTCAGCCTCTTTCCATAGAGGTTCTGAATCAATAATCGTCCCATCCATATCAAAAATTACGGCTTGCATCATATTGATTTCGTTTGATTGCCTTGTTTAGTTTTGTCTTGTCTAGTCAATGTGTATCGTAGGGGAGAGCCTCTTTTCTACGATGTAAAATACAGTGAAAGCAGCAACTTCATTGCTATTATTAATAAATTTAATAATTTTAACGTTCTGAGGCTCAAAAAAAGTATCTCCCTTTTTTAGTACTTGCTCTCTTTTCCCTTCCTCTTGATACACAATTACCCCTCGATTTATCACACCAAAAGTCGGTACCGGATGAGAATGAGTAGGTGCAGAGAATCCTGGCGATAGTTCAATTCTCTGAGATTTAACGAACCCCGATTTTTCCCCTACACTTATGTTTCGGAAAAACTTCTCTTCCCTTAATAATGGATTGGAACTAACCGCTTGAACAGATATAACTAAGCCAAGAACCAGCAGTGTAACTTTACCGATTAAACTCACAACTTACTCCTAAAAACTTAACGTCTAGGCTAACAGGGCGGCGCACTGTTAGCGCCGGTCCTTGTTGAGCCTCTTGTTAACTGTATTATTTCTGCATTTCATTTAATATTTTTTTGTGCTTTCTAATGCTGAATGTTTTTTGCAACACAGATAAAACAAAGTACGTAATTACTATGTAAAAGCCAACATTTTCATGAGTTTTATTTAGTAACCATGCAGACACAACGTAAAATAGTGGTATGACGAGTAAGCTAGGAAATATAGCTGCTCCTGCATTTGCTTCTCGTCCGTTTTCTAAATGCCGAATATTTCCATGAATTATTTCTAATGGAAAACCAATGCAAGTCGAAATTACAGCTAAAAAAACTAAAAGAATATAGATAACTATCTCCATACAGTTAACGCCTAATTAAGCGGCAAAATATAATTGGTTATAATGTTGAACGGAGTGAAAACAACCAACTGTATTTTGTCCGTTTGAATTGCTTGTTAGCTACCAAATGCCTGAGTAATAGTGACAACGATAAGAAATAAAACCATTACTACTGCAGCATTGATAAAAATTAAAACGGCCCAGTGTCGAATAACAGATAGTAACGAAAGTATAGAATTGAACCATGCCTGTGATGTGAACTGCACGATTAGCGGACTAGATGGAACCCAAGGTTTTCTAGAGAAGTGTTGCACCGACACGAAACCTGTAAAAGAAATAAAAAATAGAGACGCAATGATTGGAGCGAAAATATTCGCAATATTCTCACCCAGCATCATAGACGTTATGGCTATTAGAAAAAATGTACCAAAGAAAAGTAAAAAAAACTTTGGTATTGAAAAAGATTCGAAAAAACTAAATTTTTCAGCTAAAAATCTTGGGACAAACTCCATAACACGTCCTTGGTAGCTAACAGTGTGTATTATGTGGCCAACTGGCCACACTAATTCAAAATACGTATAATTCGGATTATATATAACTAACTGATTATATTTAGTTATTTTTAACTTAGGATCATTCATCAGGAATTAAGTTGCCAAGTTAATGAATGTTTTTTTGGCAATAGTGGCCAATTTTTTGTTATTGTAAAATTTGTTCTGTTTCAGGGAAGAGGCGTTGAACATGACTAGA
>NVRG01000010.1 GCA_002400805.1 Gammaproteobacteria bacterium | reverse complement strand
CTGATGATGCAGGGTTGGTCAGGCTGACGATAACGTGTTTTTGCCGCTGCTTTGCATGGCAGCTCAGGCGCTTTGCCTGAAACCCAAGATAATTGCTCAGCTTTTAAGTTATGACTATGCAACCAAGGGTGATCGCCTTGCACTACATAGAGTATTTTATTGTCCATATCTTTGCCTGCGACAAACCAAGGTTCACCGGTACTATCCTTACGACCGCCGATCCCTAATCCCTGTCGTTGACCTAGTGTGTAGTACATCAAGCCCGAATGTTCACCTATTACCTCACCTTCAGGAGTTTTCATTTGTCCCGGTTGGGCGGGAATGTAACGGCCTAAGAATTCACGGAAACGACGTTCGCCGATAAAACAAATACCGGTACTGTCTTTTTTATCATGGGTGATAAAACCAGCTTGTTCGGCAATGCGTCGTACTTCAGGTTTAGGTAATTCGCCCAGAGGAAATAAGGTGCGAGAGAGTTGGTCTTGGCCCAAGGTATATAAAAAGTAACTTTGATCTTTATTGTGGTCCATTCCTTTTAACAAGTGGAATATGCCATCACGCTCTTCAATACGGGCATAGTGGCCAGTGGCAATCATATATCCACCGAGTTGCATGGCATGATCGAGAAAGGCTTTAAATTTAATTTCGCGATTGCATAAAATATCGGGGTTAGGCGTACGGCCTGCACGATATTCATCTAGGAAGTGTTTAAAGACAAAGTCCCAATATTCCATAGCAAAGTTGGCTTCATGGAAGGGAATGCCCACCGTGTCGGCCACCGAACTGGCATCTTTGCGATCTTCTTCAATGGTGCATTCGCTTTCTTCGGCAAAGTCTACCCAGTTTTTCATGAATAGGCCTTCAACATCGAAACCTTGCTGGTTAAGCAATAAGGCTGCAACGGAAGAATCAACACCGCCGGATAATCCGACTATGACTTTATTTTGTTCTGACATAGTTAGTTGTGCAATATAGTTAAAGGATAACGCTGACCATTTAGATAATCGTTAAAACAATCCAGCACCAGAGGGCTACGAAAATCATTTTGTCGAGCTAATAATTCTTGTTGTGAAAGCCAAAGGGCTTGATGGATATCCTCATCTAAAGCTTGGTTTTCATCATGTTGATTTACTTCACCAGTGAAACAGTAACGCATATAAGTCTCTTCGCTTGCTGGATGCTGCCAACGATAGATACCCACTAGGTCAGTTGGAACAAAAGACCATGCTGTTTCTTCTTGTGTTTCTCTAATAACGGCATCAATCAGACTTTCTCCTGATTCGAGGTGACCTGCTGGTTGATTTAATGTCATTTGTCCGTCGATGTCTTCTTCGACCATCAGAAAGCGATTGTTCTTTTCGATTACTGCGGCGACGGTGGTGCGTGGAGTCCAAATCATCGGCAGATTTTATCATGTCGGGCATGGGGACTTCTTGAAAATCTCCACAGGCCAAATTTTCTAGTGTCCAATCACCGATGGCATAACGTATCAAACGCAGAGTGGGGTAGCCAACAGCCGCTGTCATTCGGCGGACTTGCCGGTTTTTTCCTTCAGTGATTTTTAACTCTAACCATTGCGTGGGTATTGCCTTACGTTCTCGGATAGGTGGATTACGCGGCCAAACATCAGGTTCTTTGATTAAGCTAGCTTTGGCGGGTCGGGTCAGACCATCTTTTAATTTGACGCCATTTTGCAAGGTTAATAAGGCTTGTTCATTGGGAATATTTTCAACTTGCACCCAATAGGTTTTCTCTAATTTATGACGTGGATCACTAATTTGATGTTGCAAAGGCCCCGAGTCCGTTAACAAAACTAAACCTTCACTATCGCGATCTAAACGACCAGCAGGATAAACACCTTGGATATCAACAAAGTCTTTTAATGTCTGCCGACCGGCTTCATCAGTGAATTGCGTTAAAACATCAAAGGGTTTGTTAAACAGGATGAGTTGGGTCATGTTAGGTAACAGGCTTGGAAAATGATATTATGTCCGGATTTTATGTCCCGGAGTTAGAATGGCTTACGAAAATATCAGTGTACCGGATAATGGCTCAGCCATTGTCGTTAATACCGATTTTTCTTTAGAAGTACCCAACACCCCTATTATTCCTTTTATAGAAGGTGATGGTATTGGCAGTGATATTACGCCTGCGATGATTGATATTGTTGATGCGGCAGTTTCCAAAGCCTACGGCGGTGAGCGAAAAATTTCCTGGATGGAAGTGTATGCCGGTGAGAAAGCGACTCAGGTTTATGGTGATGATATCTACTTGCCGGAAGAAACATTCCAAGTCTTAAAAGACTATTCCGTTTCGATTAAAGGCCCGTTGATGACACCAGTAGGTGGAGGCATGCGTTCGTTGAATGTAGCGCTACGTCAGCACTTAGATCTCTATGTTTGCCAGCGTCCTGTGCGTTATTACCCTGGTACACCGAGTCCGGTTAAAGCACCTGAAAAGATTGATATGGTGATTTTCCGGGAAAACTCTGAGGATATTTATGCCGGCATTGAGTGGACAGCGGAAAGTGATGAGGCAAAAAAACTAATCGCATTCTTGCAAGATGAGATGGGGGTAACAAAAATTCGTTTCCCTGACACATCAGGCATTGGTATTAAACCTGTGTCTAGAGAAGGCACGGAACGCCTAGTTCGTAAAGCCATTCAATATGCCATTGATAATGATCGTGATTCAGTGACCTTGGTACATAAAGGTAACATCATGAAATTTACCGAAGGTGCATTCAAACAATGGGGCTATGATTTAGCTGAGAATGAATTTGGTGCTCAGCCGCTAGATGGCGGTGAATGGAAAACCTTCACTAATCCAAATAGTGGCAAAACGATCACCATTAAAGATTGCATTGCAGATGCGTTTTTACAAGAAATTTTGCTACACCCAACACAATATGATGTGATTGCCACCTTAAATTTGAACGGCGACTACGTCTCTGATGCCTTGGCTGCACAGGTAGGTGGCATCGGTATTTCACCGGGTGCTAACTTATCTGATTCGGTCGCCATGTTCGAAGCAACACATGGAACGGCTCCAGCATTAGCAGGAAAAAATATGGCAAACCCATCGTCATTGGTTTTGTCAGCAGAAATGATGTTGCGTCACCTAGATTGGGTGGAAGCAGCAGACTTAGTGGTTGCGGGCGTATCGGCCGCAATCGACCAGTCACAGGTGACCTGTGATTTGGCAGAAATGATAGGCGTTGAGCCGTTGAGTTGTAGTGATTATGCTGCAGCTGTTATAGAAAATATGTGAGGAAAGAAATGAAAATTGCAGAAAATACCGTCGTATTAATCGATTACAAGCTAACAGACAATGATGGCGCTGTTATTGATACATCAGAAGGTGCAGGTCCATTAGCCTACTTACACGGCGCCGGTAATATCATCGAAGGCCTTGAAGATGCTTTATTGGGTAAAAAAGCGGGCGATGATGTTCAAGCAAGCATTGAACCGGCTAAAGCCTACGGCGAACGTAATGAAGATATGCGGCAAGAAGTGCCGAAAGAATTATTTGGTGGCGTAGATAACATCGAAATCGGCATGCAATTTGAATCTGAAACAGATCAAGGCCCAGTAATGGTGACGGTCATTGAAATCAATGATGAAATGGTCGTCGTTGACGGTAACCACCCATTAGCAGGCACGCATTTGAATTTTGATGTGACTATTCGTGAAGTGCGTGAAGCAAGTAAAGAAGAATTACAACACGGTCATGTTCATGGTGAAGGTGGTCACGACCACTAAGTCAGTTTGATTATCCTTACGTATAAACTGCGTAACAATCAAAGATTTAAGGCGGGCGTAAAGCCCGTCTTTTTGTTTTAATTTGTTGAAAATAATGTAATGCTTAGCCTAGAACAACTTAACAGCCAATTTGCTATCAATCACGAACTTAGTTTTAAGCAGAGTGAAGGAGATCACATCATGATCGACATTGATAACCAATATGCCACAGCAAGAATATCKCCCTATGGAGGRCAAGTACTGTCTTACCAGCCCAAGGGSCAAACAGAAGATGTTCTTTTTCTGAGTGATAAAGCAGTTTAYCAACAAGGCAAAGCTATTCGYGGGGGAATYCCAGTGTGTTGGCCTTGGTTTGGTGAYGATGYTTCTGGTTATGGCCGACCAGCYCATGGWTTTGCCCGGAATATTCCATGGGATGTTCTGGCAACTACARATAACCCWGATGGCAGCACGTCGGTAAARTTAGGTCTGACAAGCACWGATGAAAGCTTGGCAATTTGGCCTAAYCARTTTGAACTTACTCTAGATGTCACTGTTGGCGAACARTTAACSCTAGCGTTAACKACCAAGAAYACTGAYARYAAAGAWCTKACTATYACTCARGCTCTCCATACMTAYTTAAAWGTSGGYGATATTRARCAMGTWTCMGTWGTMGGYATGGATRASGTTAACTATCTMGATAAACTTKMWGRYTAYGMTGAGAAARWACARKCMGGTRATRTYRWWKTCGATAAAGAAAYCGATCGTGTTTATCAGAATGTGCCAAATACAACGGTGCTAATAGATAAAGTTTTAAACCGTACTATCACGATAAACTCTCAAGCAAGTAATTCAACCGTTATCTGGAATCCCTGGCAAGAAACCTGCGCCGCTTTTTCTGATTTGGATGCTGATGGATATAAACATTTTCTCTGCATCGAAAATGCCAATGTGTTTGATGATAAAGTGCTCATAAAGGCGGGTGGTTCGCATACTCTTACTGCAATATTTAATGTGGAAAACAACTAATGGCCAGAGCATGTGCACGCCATATTCTGGTGAAAACCAAAGAAGAAGCTGAAAAACTCAAACAGCAACTTGCTGGCGGTGCTGACTTTAGCAAACTCGCAAAAAAACACTCTATATGCAGCACTGCAAAAAGAGGTGGGGATTTAGGTGAGTTTGGTCCGGGTAAAATGGTTAAAGCGGTAGATAATGTTGTCTTCAAGAAACCGGTATTGAAAGTTCATGGGCCTATAAAAACTAAATTTGGTTTTCATCTAATAGAAACAATTTATCGAAATTAGTCGTTACGGTTATTTTGAAAAATCTAGAACTTAATGAGTTAACCTGGCAGATAGTCGCTGCAATACCCTACGGTAAGGTGCTTACTTACGGCCAAGTAGCAAGGTTATGTGGGTTTCCAAACCATGCACGTTATGTCGGTTCAACATTAAAGCGCTTGCCCAAAGATACAACTTTACCCTGGCATAGAGTGGTCAACGCGAAAGGTGAACTCTCATTCCCTGTGGGCGGCGATGCCTACAATCGGCAGCGTTCTCTGCTAGAGAAAGAGGGCATTATATTCAAAAAGGATAAATTGTCTTTAGCTATCTATGGTGTGAATAACTAGTTTCTATAGCGAATTAAGAGCTAGGTTTAAGTCATAAAATGAAGTGTAAAAAAGTAGCTGCGGTCGACTATTTTTGCCACTGACTTCGTAAGTTATCCCGGTTTATTTTCAGCCACTGAATTGCAATGATAGGGATAGCCGAAAGAATTTTACCATCCAACAGTAATTGATAAACATCATCAAACTTCATAGCTTGAACTGAGATATCTTCATCTTCATGGTCAAGGCCATGGACACCACCAACATGGGTAGTATCAACTTTGCCGCAATACAAAGTTAATAGTTCTGAGGTGCCGCCTGGTGACGTAAAGAAGTCATTGATCTTAATCAGCTCCTGAATTTCACAGCCTGCTTCTTCAACAGATTCACGATAGGCCACATCTTCTGCTGATTCACCTTGTTCAATAGCGCCAGCAACGATTTCTAATAACCATGCTTGTTCAGGATCGGGCATTTTCAATGCACCGATACGAAATTGTTCGATGATCACTACTTCATCACGATCTGGATCGTAAAGTAACACTGCGACACAATTACCACGGTGAAACAATTCACGGGTAATGGTATTGCTCCAGCCACCTTTATATAAGGTATGTTTGACGGTGAATTCTTTTAGTTTGAAAAAACCGTTATAGGCGGTTTCTTCTTTAATTATTTTAAATTGTTTCGTCATATTAGTGAATCACTTGGCCGTAGCTACTTGGTTTTGACTTTACTCGGATAAAGACATCATCAGTGGGTATGCCTTTCAGTCGTCGGAGTACGGCGGTGAAGACTGATCCGCCTTTTTCTGTATGCTCTAATTGAACGGGCAGATAATTCAGTTGAGGTGCACACCACAAGGTAGTTTGGCGTTTGTTTTTTCCATCACGATAGCGAATGAGTTTTATAGTTTCAATTTTACCTAATGGCGTAGTAATTATTTCTTTATCAACAATACGGATGTCGTAAGTTTTAAGTTTGCCACCATCAGCAATGCGGTAATTGAAGTTGGTTTTTTCATCGGCAAGATCGGACATTAAAGCGAGTTGATAGACCAGTTTATCTAAGGTGCCGTGTTCTAACTTCAGCTGCCAAGGCTGTTTTTTGTCATCAATATAAAGTTGGTTTGTCTGCCAATTAAACTGAAGACTCATGTATTTATCTTTTTTCCCACCCGTACGTTCGTACAAATAATGTTGGGGACGTATTTGGCTGCCTAGAAATTGCCAAGTACTGGTTTCTTCAACTAGATCAGGTTTGAAAAAAGAAAATATTCCTTTGGCTTTTGTGGAAGATTTAAATTGACGACTGCCGTCAGCATTGGTGGTTAAACGACGTTTTAACTCGCCTGCTTGCAGACCATTTAGTTTGACTAAGTAATTAGCTGAAAAGTCAGGTATCTCTCGTGCCAATAAGCCAAAAGGCAATAACAACAAAAAGAGTGTGCTGACTAATCCTTTCATATCATGCAGTCTGCGTGAGTTTCTCGGTGACGAGTTTATTAATCGCATCTGGGTAGAGTTGGTGTTCTTGCTCCAATACTCTCGCCGCTAAGGTTGAAGCATCATCATCTTCTAAAACTGGCACCCTAGCTTGCAAAATCACTGGTCCGTCATCAAGTTCGGGGGTGACGAGATGTACACTAGCTCCATGTTCTTTTTCACCTGCATCTATGGCACGTTGATGGGTGTTGAGGCCTTTAAATTTTGGTAACAAAGACGGGTGAATATTAATCAGCTTGCCAGCATAGTGATTAACAAATTCAGCGGTTAAGATTCGCATAAAACCAGCTAACACCACGATATCAGGTGAATATTGATCAATCTCCTTGGCCAATGTTTGGTCAAACTGTTCCCGAGAGGCAAAATTTTTGTGATCAACTACGAGGCTTTGAATGTCTTGTTGCTGAGCAAACTCTAGCCCACCAGCATCAGGTCGATTACTGATAACCGCTGCAACATTCACGTCTAATGAACCCGCATTGATGGCATTGACGATAGACTTCATATTGCTGCCACG
This sequence comes from Gammaproteobacteria bacterium, assembly GCA_002400805.1. The sequence goes on along the minus strand of NVRG01000010.1, from coordinate 7,464 downwards.
ACCTGAAATCAGGATGACAATATTTGGTTTTTTATCCGCCATTAGCCACGAATTACCACATCGGGAGTTGCTTGTTCTGAGGTTTCGATGTGACCAATTTGATAAGCTGTTTCACCAAGTTCAGTCAATAAACGTAATGTTTGCTCTGCATCTTCAGCAGCGACACAGATAACCATGCCAATACCGTTATTAAAGGTACGATACATTTCTTCATCAATGACATTACCTTGCTCTTGTAGCCAGTCAAAGATGGCCGGACGTTGCCAGCTTGTTGCGTCAATCACTGCTGAAACATTGTCGGGTAATACCCGTGGAATATTTTCTAATAAACCGCCACCTGTTATGTGGGATAAGGCGTGTATATTAATTTTTTCATGCAGTTGCAATAACGACTTAACATAAATACGTGTTGGTGCTAAAAGATGTTCACCTAAGGTGCTGCCGGCAAAAATTGTGCTTAATTCGTCTTGGCTACGTTCGAGGATTTTACGAATTAACGAGTAGCCATTTGAATGAGGGCCAGAAGATGCAAGACCAAGTAAAACATCACCGGCTTTAACTTGGCTGCCATCAATGACGTTGTCTTTTTCCACTACACCGACGCAGAAACCAGCCAGATCGTAATCACCATCTTGATACATGCTCGGCATTTCAGCTGTTTCACCACCAACTAACGCAGCGCCAGCTTGAATACAGCCTTCGGCAATACCGGAAATAACAGATTCTGCTACATCAATATCTAATTTGCTTGTTGCGTAGTAATCCAAGAAAAAGAGAGGTTCAGCTCCCAGTACAATGATGTCATTAACGCACATCGCAACTAAATCGATACCGATAGTATTGTGTATGCCTGACTCAATGGCGAGACGTAATTTAGTACCGACACCATCGGTGCCAGACACTAATACAGGTTGTTTATAACGATCGACTGGCAACTCGAACATACTGCCAAAACCACCTAAACCAGCCATTACTCCAGGGCGACGTGTTTTTTTGGCGAGAGGTTTAATTCGATCTACGAGGGCGTTACCTGCCTCGATATCAACACCGGCATCGCGGTAGCTTAATGAAGATGTGGTAGAGTTATCCACGCTTTTTGTCATCGTAAATTCCTGAAATAAATAAGGCTGTAACCAGTCAAAAACAGCGTGTTAGAATACCACAATGCATAGATTATTTATTGTCCTAATTTCCTTGTTAGCAACCGAAAGCTTCGCCGCTGAGCTTGCTAATTTGTATCAATCTCCCGTTCCGGTGGTTTCCCAAAGTGAACAAGAACGGCAACAGCTGGCACCCGAAGTCTTACGACAAGTAATACTTAAGGTTGTCGGTGACCGTTCAGCCATCGACGTGACTGATTTAAGCCCTGTTCTAGGTCAGGCAAATAAATTGGTGCAACAGTTCCAATATGAACGCATAAATGAAATTACCGAAGATTTAACTCAGCCTGATCGCTTGGCATTATTGCTTAAATTTAACGAACCCAGTCTTAATAAATCATTAACTAATTTGGGTTTGCCAATTTGGAGCAAGACTAGACCCGATGTTTTAGTCTGGCTTGCGCTCGATGATGGTCAAAATCGTACAGTAATAGGCGCTGAAAGTAGCGAACATAATATTCCGGTTTTGCTCGAGCAAGCTGCAGAACTACGTGGCCTGCCGATATTTCTGCCAGTGATGGATTTACAAGATCATGCACAAGTTAAATTTGCCGATGTATGGGGTGATTTTTCAGACAGTATCGAGCTTGCGTCACAACGTTATGCACCGCAGGTGATATTGATTGCGCGTGTTTCTATGGAAGGTCGCTTCAATAGCCAAATTCATTGGCATGCTTTGATTAATGGTCAATCGGAAAACTGGCAATCTCGGGGTGAGTTACCAACAGCGTTAACAGCCGGTATTGAAGAATTAACGGATCGCTTAGCGCGCCGTTTTACCCAAGTTGTCAGCAGTAATCAGTATGAACAACAATTGGCATTACAAATCACCAACGTTGGCGACTATGCTGATTTTGCACGGTTAATGCAGTATTTATCAAAACTACAATATGTCTCGGATGTGAAATTATCGAGCCTAGAGACAGACAAAGTTGACGTCACACTTTCGCTAAAAGGTGAGCGGAGCGTGTTTAACCAGACATTGTCTATCGGCCGGGTATTGGTGGAAGATACGAGTTATAACTCTTCTAGTATCTTGCGTTATCGGTTGATGCCTTGACTCGGAAAGACATACCGAACCTCATATCGATATTAAGAATTTTCCTCATCATCCCCGTCATCTGGGCGATGTTGACGGGACAATTTATGTTTGCCTTAGTGATATTTGCCATAGCAGGCATATCAGATGCATTGGATGGTTTTTTAGCTAAACATTATCATTGGGAATCACGCTTGGGGTCGATACTCGATCCTATTGCCGACAAATTATTGTTGGTAGCGAGCTTTACTACATTGGCCTGGTTGGGTCTAATACCGATATGGCTATTATGGTTGGTCATCGGCCGTGATTTAGTGATTGTATTGGGTGGCGTAGCCTATCATTATGTTGTGGGTAAATTTGAGTTACTGCCGTTGTGGAGCAGTAAGATAAATACAGTAATGCAAATATTGTTAGTGTTGTTGGTGATGTTACAACAGTTATGGATTACTGAGTTTCAACAATTAGTCACTATCGGAAAGTGGCTGGTTGTCGCGAGTGTCTTTAATAGTGGCACTGAATATGTTTTGGTATGGGGACTACGTGCATGGCAGCAGATGAAAAAGTCGTAATGAGTGATATCAATAAACTGTTAATCGTGATTGGAGCAGTCATTGTTGGCTGGTTGTTTTATCAATTAGCACCGGTATTAATGCCCTTTTTTATATCAGCTTTATTAGCGTATTTAGCCGATCCATTGGTCGACAAACTGGAAGGCTGGAAGCTGTCACGCACAGTGTCAGTAATCATCGTATTTGCTGTCTTAGTGGTATTTTTCCTCTTACTGTTATTAGTATTACTTCCGATGTTAAGTTCGCAAATCGGTGCCTTATTAAAACGACTGCCAGACTACCTCACCGTATTGCATACTGCGGTGCAACCTTGGTTGCTTTCGCTGGGTTTACCTACTGATTTGTTAGATATTAGTACCATTAAACAAGCCTTAACCAGTTATTGGTCTGAAATGGGCCAAGTTGCCGGAGGCATATTCAGTTATATGACCCGTTCTGGTGCCATCATTCTGCAATGGCTGGTCAATCTGGTGCTCGTTCCTGTRCTCACCTTTTATTTGTTACGTGATTGGGATTTATTGGTWGCGCGCTTTAGAGAATTATTGCCCAGACGTCATTCSGCCAARTTTATTAGCTTGTCATTGGAATGTGATGAAATGTTAGCCGCTTTTATGCGTGGTCAATTGATGGTRATGATGGCCTTAGCCACTATTTATACGATTGGTCTGGCGATGATTGGTTTGGAGTTGGCGTTGTTATTAGGTGTGATTGCAGGGATACTGAGTTTTGTCCCTTATTTAGGCCTAGTGGTAGGTATTGGCTTAGCCGGCCTTGCTGCCTTTTTCCAATTCCATGAATGGATGCCGGTAGTGATGGTTGTATTGGTGTTTGGTGTCGCCCAAGCGATAGAGGGTATGTTGTTAACACCACGATTTGTTGGTGAGCGTATCGGTCTGCATCCTGTTGCTGTAATATTTGCCGTATTAGCCGGTGGTCAATTATTTGGTTTTACCGGTGTATTATTAGCTTTACCCGTAGCAGCGGTGATCATGGTATTACTTCGTCATGCACACCAACGTTATTTAGATAGTCCTTTATATTCTTAGGTTTTAGTTCGAATGTCTGCACCCGCCACGCAATTGACCTTGCGTTTAACCCATCCGGAAATTTATCGCCTCGATAATTATTATTTCAGCCAGCCTGAAATTAATCAGGCGTTGACTGAGTTTTGTGATTTACAAAACATGGATTTTGTTTATCTATGGGGAGAAGCCGCGGTAGGTAAATCTCACTTATTGATTGCCTGTGCAGAAAAAGTACAGCTATCAGGTGTTAACGTGATTTATCTGTCGCTTGCTGAGTTAATGGCCACAGCAGAGCCGGAGATTTTACAATCTATCGAACAACCAGATTTATTGTGCCTTGATGATATTGACGTGGTTGTCGGTAAAAAAGCATGGGAAGAAGCGTTATTTCATTGTTTTAATCGAGTGAAAGTATCAGGTGGGAAGATATTAATCGCCGCTGATAAGAGCCCGGCCAATATTGAGTTTAGTTTGCCCGATCTGCGATCACGTCTAGCCACAGCGCTGGTCTATCAATTACCCTCAATGAGTGATGAAGATAAACAACAAGCCTTAATCATTCAGGCTCAATCGCGAGGCTTGATCTTGTCTGAAGAAGTAGCACAGCACTTATTACGTCACTATGGCCGTGAGATGATCGAGTTAATGGCGGTATTGCACAAGCTCGACAATGCCTCATTGGCGGAGAAACGACGATTGACCATACCGTTTGTAAGCCAAGTGCTGGCAAATGGCTAAGGCAGCGCTCAGCGTAATCTTGCCAAATATGGCAAGTTTAGTTCAGCAAGAAATCAATAAAACAGTTTTTCCGCCCACCTTACAAAAATTCTTTAACAAGGCCTCATTCACCGCTGATGAAACCAGCTTGGAACGAAGCTTAATCAATCATTTCACTACAAACCCACAGACAACTGCTGATCTGCCAATGGCCAGTTTACGTAGTGAACAACAAAACGTCCTCTGTGCCGATCCCTGCTATCTACATGCTGATCGTGATCGCCTATTATTATTTTCAGATTCACTCGATATTACCGAAGAGGAAGCGGATGAGTTAATTAGTACTATCCAACCGCTATTAACTGAGTTCGGTGCTAACTTAGAAAAATACAATTCAGACCAGTGGTTTATTAACTTAGCAGCCATGCCTGAATTAGATTTCACCGCCTTAGCTGAGGTTTCGGGCAAAGCCGTACATAACTCTTTACCCACGGGTGATGAACAAACACGCTTGGCATGGTTGCGGTTGTGGAATGAAATACAAATGTGTTTGTTTGACTTGCCGTTAAATGAACAGCGTCAACAACAGGGCAAGTTGCCCATCAACAGCCTTTGGTTCTGGGGCAAGGGTGAGTTGAACATTCAGCCACAGGCTTGGCAGACTACCGTTGGCAATAATGTTTTATTGCAGCAACTCGCCAARCAAGCAAACGTTGACCATAAAKCGACGATTGAACAAGCTGACATGAGTTATACCTCAGGCAAACACCTGATTGTATTCGAGCCTTTAGAACTTGAAGGTGATTGGCAGCAACAACTYAYYGTSATTGATCAYGTTTTAGCNACWANTKTGGCAACAACTTAAATGGAATAAACTCGCYAAAGTGARTTTRGAAATTCCTAATTATGGATGTTATCWATTGACACCTTTTRACTGYTGGAAACCTTGGWAATGAAAATAACACAACGAGATAACAGTGGCTGGCAACAACTGCCWGAGTCATGGCCGGATTGTCTGCGTAAAGTATTAGCCGCTCGAGGCATAAAATCAGARCAAGAYCTCACTTATCCTTTAGCCGAGTTGCCCAAACCTGATTTGTTATTAGGCATGGAYAAAGCCGTWATCTTATTGCATCAAGCCTTACAAGAAGATTGGCGCGTTATGATTGTGGCAGATTTTGATACCGATGGTGCCACCAGTTGTGCGGTAGCGATCAGAGGTTTAACGGCCATGGGCCTTAAACAAATCGACTATATTGTGCCTAATCGCTTTATCCATGGTTATGGTTTAACACCTGAATTGTTAGCTGATATTCCCGAAGATAATCAGCCCGATTTATTGATCACAGTAGATAATGGCATTGCTAGTGTCGCCGGGGTTGAACAGGCGAATAAACGTGGCATTAAAGTCTTAGTTACTGACCATCATTTACCGGGTGAAACTTTACCTGCTGCTGAGGCCATTATTAACCCCAACCAAGCGGGTGATACATTCCCTAGTAAAAATATGGCTGGCGTTGGTGTATGTTTCTATTTATTGCTCGGTTTACGTCAATACCTGAGACAACAGGGCTGGTTCGAACAACAAAATATAGCTGAACCTAAATTAACCAATTTACTTGATCTGGTGGCCTTGGGCACCGTCGCTGATGTGGTGCCATTGGATCGTCTGAATCGCACCTTGGTTAATCTTGGCTTAACGCGAATGCGTAAATCCTTAGCCTGTGCCGGTATTAACGCCTTGATTCAAGTCGCCGGTAAACAAACAGAAAATTTAGCCACCACCGATCTAGGTTTCTCTGTTGCTCCAAGGCTTAATGCTGCCGGCCGAATGGAAGACATGGGCTTGGGAATCAATACCTTGCTCACTGATGATTATGATGAAGCTTTAACCGCCGCTCAGTTATTAGATAGCATTAATCTTGATCGCCGTGCTGTTGAAAAAGACATGCAAGATCAAGCTCTGCAAATGTTGGATAAGATGTCCTTTGATGTTGACGAGCCACCATTAGCGTATTGCTTGTATGACGAAAACTGGCATCAAGGTGTAGTGGGTTTATTAGCCTCACGGATAAAAGAACGTCAACACCGCCCCGTTATTGCCTTTGCGCCCGGTGATGAGGGTGAAGTCAAAGGTTCAGCACGATCCATTCCCGGAATACATATTCGTGATGTCTTGGCCTTGGTTGCAGCACAAAATCCTGCGTTACTATCAAAATTTGGTGGTCATGCGATGGCGGCTGGTTTAACGATTAAACAACAGGATTTAGCAGAATTTGAGCAATGCTTCTTGAAGGTCTTGCAATCACAAGTTGACCCCGACGTGTTAGAGCAAAGCTTACATTCAGATGGTGAAATAGAGCACGAGAATATTTCTCTGGTCATGGCCGAATTATTGCCTAATGCTGCACCATGGGGACAAGGTTTCCCTGAGCCACAATTTCATGGTCGGTTTATAGTCGATAATATTCGAACGGTAGGGCAAGAGGGTGATCATCTCAGGCTGACGTTAAGCCTAAACAATAATCGAAATATTACGGCGATGGCTTTTCGACAACAACAACCCGATTGGTTAAAACAAGGTGGCGAAGCCTTGCTGCATTATCGATTGTCGGTAAATGAATTTCGTAACCAACGTTCGGTGCAAATGTTGGTAGAGAATGTGTTGCCGGTTATTGATTAAAGCAAACAACCATGGGATAGGTAACGTCTCTGAGCAATCAGTGTGACATCAGCCATGAAAACGAATATAGTGCCTTCTCCTATATAAAGATGATTTTTCAGTACGGATACTGTAATGCAATACACGCACTTTATCCTGAACAGAGGCGAGAAAAGGAGAGTTCGATTTCATGAAATACCCGCATTCATCTGATAAATTGACATTGACGTTTTATCATGGCTCATCTTATATAAAACAAAGAGATAGTAGTGAAAGGTTGTTTTTATAC
>NVRG01000009.1 GCA_002400805.1 Gammaproteobacteria bacterium | reverse complement strand
ACACCTACTGGAATGACTACCTGTGGTTCAGTAGTTGGTCGAAACGTCCTTATGTCAGCTGCACAGGAAACCCGGACAAAGCCAACACACTTCACACAAAACCAAAAGCCATTCCTAATGCCACCATGTCATGAGCGTTAATCAGTTGACAGCGCTTAACATGCTCCTCTTTCAAATTGGGGATATAAAGCTGCCATGACTCTAATACGCCGAGTTCGTTTGGTAGTTGTGCGTTTCCATTAACGCGTTTCTCCTGCGCTTTTCGCTCTCTAATCACCTTTAAATCATAGGATTCAGAGCTGAATTTTGATTGAGGCGCGAACGTTCCCCAATAGGCTTTTGCGCTATCTGTAAGCTCAACCTGCACGTAGTTATCAAGATCATTCCAGTCAATACATACAGCAGACATGTAGCGAACCATCGCGCTCATGTCGATCTTGTTTAGCTTTGCTTGTTGGTAACGTCCCAACGCACCCTCATAGTCTTGTTTGAACGGTTTTACAGGACTCCACCAGGGCGATAAACCATACTTAGGGTGCTCCTCTGCGGCACCTTTGGTAAGTTTGAAAATATTAAAACCCTTAGGAAGAGTCACAATTTCGTATTTACCAAATGCCTCTTGAACACTTTTTCTTTCGTTATAGAAAGATGCTCGGTTTAGATTTTCATTAATCATAATCTACTCTTATTATTAGGCTTTTTACATGCACATAAATGGCATGCTAAAAGAGATGCCTTAGAAAGTAAATCATAGTGTGAAAATCACATAAAATATCGCTGATTCACCACAATTCTGTTAGATCTTGTTCATTGAGTAAAGGGGGCAACGTATAAATCTTCAATTTCAGCGACGGAAAGTATCTTTATACGTTTCCCGAAGAGCATTACCTACTCCAAAAGCAGAAAATTTACGTGCTTTTCTGCTATTTCATTTTTAATAAAGTACTAGCTTCGTTTCATGCTCTTGCTCTTCACCTTCCATTTCTCCAAGCAAAACGACTTCATCACTATCATTTATTAGGCCACCAAAGTTGTGGGTTATTCCCGCTTTTACCACTTCATGCATCCCCCAATAAAGACTGACCTTTTCCTTATAGGGTGCTTCGATGATTTCTCGCATTGTGTTTCCATCACTATCAATCAGGTGGTGACGTAAATTAGTTGTTCTCTGAGCGAGGTATGCACTATCCATCGAAGGTACGTTGACAACTGTAGTAAATGAAAGCAGCTTTCGATCATTGGCAAGCGACGTTAATGATCGGATCGCGGAGGTATTCTTCTCGCCAGAATTGTATCGCCAGTGTATTTTCCCTTCCCCGTCGAAGTTAACGATACTCGCTCCTGAAAAGTAGTAAGTCCCAAATAAATCAATCGAATTGTTTTCCACATTAATCCCCTTCGGAATCAATTGTATACCCACAGACTTATCCCAATAATTATCACCAAAGAGTCGAGACATGTACGTTATTGGAAAGCCTTCGATACTTTTCAGATAGACAACCAACGGGTCTTCTTCTATTACCGCTAAAGCATCAACCACAAATGGCAGAGTATGGTAGTCTTCCAGATCTAAGGTAGCTCACGTTGTGAAACTAGGTCACCATTCCAGCTGTACACCGCTGCATTGCTCTGTCCAGTGGCGCTACTTGCAAAACGTGTTATTTGTGAGTCATCCATGCCAATTAGGGACTGGGTTAGTATTTGATCATTCGTAATGCTAACGTCCCAGACCGGAGGTGTTGAAACCGACCCACCGCACCCAAACATTGCACCAGAAAAAAGAACCAGCGTTGATATTTTTATTTTTTTCATTGCAAGAAATTCCTTTATTTTAGAGACATGCTGGAGGCTAACACAATCCCAATAGATCAAGACATCCCCTAAAAAGGGGGGGGTGTGAAAATAACTGAGAGTGAAGAATGTCATTACGTCATCTAAAATGCTGTTTTCATTTTTTTAAATTTTCTTTGAGTTCACTATATTTATCTGAATAAAATTTATTCCGGCGATTTTTACACGCGTCTACCTTTCTACTTATTGGCCACCTTTGATTGTTTTCTGGATAAGAAAAAATTGCGAAGGATCAGTTGAAATTATTTCATCGAATAAAACCGAACAATAGTTAAGTTCTTTTATTCTACGCAAGAATATTATTCAACCAGCGACGTATAGCTGTTATTTCAGGTGTATCAATAATATTTTCACGACAAATAAAGTGCAGTTTGCTACCTAATTCAAGCTCAATAGCAAAAGGTGCAACCAGCCTATGCGAGTCAACACGTTTAACAATATAGCGCATATCCATTAACGCAAAACCCAACCCATCTTCCGCCGCTTGAATCGAAGCTTGGATTGAGTTAAACCAGAGATCACTTTGTTTAGCTTTTAATCGGTAGTCGTATTTTTCTGCCAATTTGAACCAATCTTTATCTCTGAAGGAGTTATGAATAAGTGGATAATCAAGGACGTCCTCAAAACATGTGATCCTATTCTCTTCAAGGAAGCTCGGGGCGCAGACAGCGGTAACTATGATGGAGGTAAGTTCATCACAGATGACACCCGGTAACGCGACCGGTTCAATTTGTAGGGCAATATCCGCATCGGCTGTTGCGAAATTCGCACTTTTTGTTGATGTCTCGATTTTCAATTCAATATCAGGAAAGTTTTCCTTGAATAGCTTGAGTGATGGCAGAAATAGTTCAGTAGCTAAAAATGGAATAGTATGCAGATGTAGAGTATTGGGAATTGGTTGGGTTAGGTCGTTAGTTGCAGAGAGAATGATGGATAACGCATCGTTAACGGCATAAAAGTATTCTTTACCGTTTTTAGTTAGGGATATTTTTCGATTGTTACGAGTGAATAGGTCAATCCCAAGTTGTTGTTCTAGGGTTTTCACTTGATGACTTATTGCAGAAGGGGTAACAAATAACTCGTTGGCAGCGGATTTGAAACTTAGATGACGTGCCGCGGCTTCAAAAGAACGAAGTACTTGTAATGACGGTAAGTGATAAAACATAAGTGCTACTCGCGGCCTGTAATACTAGTGAAATCGGGACTAGAGTTTTCCAACGAAGTGGACATGTCGTGAAATTAATTAGTCCTCCATTTGTGAAGCCCTTTGTCAAAACAAACAAGAGTGATGCCAATGACACAGAGGTAATAATTAATGGTTCATATATGTCGTACCCAGCTTACAGCAATAAAAGCTAAAAAATACCATTAACTGGATCAACAAACCCGGGATTAGTATTCGAACCATTGAGGTCACGTCCCAAGCTTTGCCATTCGCTAAAAGAGTAGCTCCCCTCTCCGGGCAAATATATTGGCGAACCAATACCTGGTGCCCAATACTGATTTCCATCTACGTGCCAATTATTGGTAGCAGGAATGATAAAATAACCAATATTGGTGGAACCGCCAGTGACACCCTCATTGACAAAAATATTATTGGTCATGGATAGATCAAAAATATCTTGAAAATCCAACATAGCTAAAGAGTTTGCGGGTTCCGCCCCTTTCCATATCTTATTGCCATAAAGTTGGAGAGAAACCTCACGATCACCATCTTTGCCTACAAGGATATCGCTATAGGGAATATCGTAAAACAGATTATTTCTGATCGTAGCCCGCTCCAAAGAACCACCAATAATACCGTAACCCTGCGAAGGATTACCTAGCCCATGAAATGCGTTATTTTGGATAATAAGATCACTGAACCAGCCCGTTGTATTGCTGTTATGCCGACTGAAATCCAACCCGTTTTGCCCTCCTGTAATATTACAACCATCAACTAAAGTGTAATATAAGGTGTCTCCTGCTTTAGCAGCACTATTGATCGAAAAATTATTGGAGTACGTTTGCTGAAAATCTATCCAACGATACTGTGCGTGATTAACCGTTGCCGGGTAGATCGGGTGATCCTTAATGCTATTGCCATCACCGCCAGAAAATGAAGACCCAATCACCGCAAAGTGACCTTGTATTTCAGCATAGATGCCATTCTTAATACTATGATTTCGAATGAAAGTAGAATTCCAAACCAAGACATCATCAATGAATCCGTCAGGGGGATTTTGGATAGTAATCATATTTGAAGTGACCTCCTCAGTCCCATGAGGATCATCGTTAACAAAAGTCATATCAAGAAATGCAACCGCTCTCAAGGTTGCATTGGGTTCATAAATTCGCGCATAAAACAAGGAAGAAGAAGATCCGTTATTGCCATCAAGATGAAGGTCAGAATAGACATGATCTTCAATGGCGGTATCCGAAGCCAATCGAATAATTGCGCTGATCTCAGATTCTGCTGTTAATATAGGTGCCGCTCCACTCCCATAAGCACCAATGCGAATATGGGACTGAGYCTGCCATAACATCTCATTAACCGACATTTCTGTATCACGCTTAATCAGAGCCTGCCTGTAATCTGCTGCTGTTATCCAATTAACCAGTGTCGACCAGGTTTGCCACGGGGCATCTGTGCTCAATCCTGTATTAGCATCATTACCAGATTCAGGATCAAAATAGCGGGTTTCACCCGACCAATCAGAAACGGTCACCGTTGTGCTGGTATAATTCACAAGGGTTTCATTYCCACTTTGGTATTTAGCAGTCAGCSTTATGGTATAGGTTCCAGGGTTACGATACACAAATGAAGCTTCTGGACCGGTTTGATCAGTATTGGCCTCAACCGTATTACCCGTTACAGGATGAACAAAACTACCTTCTGATTGGGTATCGTCAAAATCCCAACTATATTCAAGTTGATCATAGGGGGTGGTGACACCSRTTGCTGTCGTATCGCTTGAAGAAACATAAACATGAAATGGAATCTCTCCACKGGTTCGAGTAATTTGAATGRCAGGCTGAATACCGGAAGATGTACACATTGCACCAGTCACTAAGGAAAACTGGTAGTTGACACTCAGACTAGCTGCATCAACAATGATGACGCTAATCTGGATRRCCTCATCGCTGCATACAGGCGCTGTCCAGGTTATCTCACTYAAAACGCTATTAGCCTGAGTCGTTTGTGATGACGTGCTTAGCGTCCCCTCAGAGGCGCCCCATTGAAAGTCCATTATTGAATCTTCGGGGTCGCTGGCTTCGATTTTAAAAATCAAAGACTCCGAACTCCCCACAATAGTACTGGTTTGAAAATTCGAGATAATCTGTGGCTCAACATTAGGAGTTGGCTCTGATGAGTTGCCTCCACCGCAAGCAGATAGCAAAAAACAGAACAGAATGGGCACCAGAGGAAGTTCCGTCGCAAACCTCATAAAAGCACTACCGTGCATGAGTCCACTGGTAGTACATAAATCCGATCGTACTGTAAGTCGGTCCATAATCTTATCCGGCTGCGCTTCGGTCACCTCAACACCCATCAATTTAGAAAAGGGCATTGCACTGGCGTTACAAACGAGAAATTGCTATTTACGTCTCAGGTCTAAAATCGATACCGAACAAGGCTACCCTACTCGCTGGCTTAATTGCACCCCACAAAGAGGGGGTATTATATTGTTGCTAAACCCATTCTTAGTGCTTCTATGGTTGCCTCCGCTCTGGTGTTGATATTGAGTTTTCGATAAATATCTTTGGTATAACCTCCCACCGTGTGAGGACTGATGCCAAGCAACCTAGCCACTTCGTTACGATTAATACCTTTAGCTATAAGTGTTAACACTTCCCTTTCTCTGGCGGTGAGTGTGRAGGCTTTATCTACGTTAGATACAGATGTGATTGACGCTGCGTCAAAGGCTCTATTCAGAAGATTCTCCAGCCAGTCTCGCGTCTCATCAAGGTTCTCTACTAAAATAATTCCCTTCACTACCGTCCTCCAATAGGAAAAGTAATATGCAAGCAGATTAATTTTCCACGAATACCCTTTTCCTTTAAAAATTGAAAATAATCTAACGTTCCAGTCAGCTTTGCTATTCTTTTTCGAATATWAAGTATCTCTTCCTCTGGTTCCCAAACGTCAGTAGACRARATGTCATCATCAGTGATTTTAGYGATACATTCATGGATTGATGAAGAAAATAAAAACCCAATGAAATTAGGTGAAGCATGGTTCAACGCATTGGTGGTTGATTCTTGCCTTATCATGGCTATTGCCTTTTTCTATGGTTTTTTTCAAAACAGATAGAATATGCAAAAGCTTACATTTTCTGCGTCGGGCGTTACAAACGAGAAATTGCGAAGGGTCAGTTGAAATTATTTCATCTGATGAGTTCAACTAATAGTAAGATCCTTTGTTGTACGCGAGTACATTTTCACTTACTTCAAACCCAATAGACGTTTTTATTGCAATCAGAATATAGTTTGGAGCTGTGGGACGAGAATGGACAGTCAGCGACCTACTCAGCTAGCGTAAACGATATTGCCCCCCGACCGGTTCCCATTGAACAGGAAGCGGCTTACGCAACAACGTTGAAAAAACGTTGAATTTCAGGCTGCGTCACAAAATACGGCTTGTCTTTTGCCGTCAAACTTTTAAGATACTTGTCCGTCCACATCGCTTGTTGCATTCCACTAATCTATGTTGTTTGCGAAAATAATATAGGCTAGTAAGAAACCAAGCAATTAGATCTACGCTAGGTTTTGGATAAGTACAGTTTTGATTGGACGAATACGGAAGGTTATGGAATAACCATCTAGCTATAAACCCCGGAATACATACGATTTATAGTCGTTTCGGTGTATTTTGGAGGTGCGTAAAGCAAAAAAAAGCCCGCTTGGGTAGCGGGGTATTATCAAATACCCCTACCTCTACAACCCTCTAGATTCAACAGCCAACCTTGTTACTCACCTCAAAACCTTCATTTTGGTACATGTTTTAGTACATGTTAATTTTTTCCTATATTTCACATATATCTTATAGAACGATCCCCTTCCTATTTTGATTCACCCTGGTTTTATAGTGTTTGTCTGTTTTATATAAGACAGTAATTTGGCCTTAAAACCTTAGCCAGGACAGGCAACCTAACTAGATTTGCAATACCCACACTAAAGAACTAGGATTGATCCGAAAAGGAAAGCCCCTTAGGGGCTCTGTAGTTACAATTTGCTACTAAATAGCTCAAAACCCCAACAATCTCACACAATTTCGCGTTGTAACTAATATTTAGTTGCAGTAGGATAATCTCGGTTCTAGACTAACTATGAGCAAAGCAACTAAACTAGAAAAAAAGTTATGCGAAACACCCACGCCCGCAGACTTCAAATGGAGTGACCTGATAACTCTATTGGAGAAGAAAGGCTACAGAAGGAAGGAAGGCGCAGGCTCACGAGTCAAATATATACACGGCACTTCCAAGCACATGATAAACCTGCACAAACCCCACCCCGATAAAGTTTGTGGAAGAGGAATGCTTCGAGATGTCATTGAGGCACTAAAAGATCAAAAGCATATTAGCTAATCGCGACAATGCAGAGGAAATTTTATGGAATGCATAAAATACAAAGGCTATACGGGCAATATCATTACCTCAATGGAGGATCTGATATTGCATGGAAAAATTCTATTTATCGACGACTTGGTAACATATCAATCAGAAACCCCCGCAGGGATAAAGCAAGCCTTTGAAGAGTCTGTCGAAGACTACATTGAAACCTGCAATGAAATAGGCAAACCGCCAGAAAAACCTTTAAGCGGAACCTTTAACTTTAGAACCACTCCCGAAAAACACAAAGCTTTATCCATTAAGGCGCTTGAGAAACACGACGGCATTATTAATCGAGCCATGAACGAGGCGTTAGAACAATACCTATGCCACGAGAAAGAGGTAAACGTTAACATTAACCACAAACACGAACACATCATTAGCCAAAGCATTAATCTCGATCAGGATTTCAAGAAAGAGCCGGAATGGCAGTTAAAGCGCAATGAATTCAAGGTCGTTAAGTAGACATGAAAAAAGCAGAGTTTTCACTAGAATCCATAGGTCTAAAAAAATCCGCATGCGAGACTTTCCCAGGTACAGACGCGGCAAGCGGTCGCCTCCAAATAACTTTGAATGTGGGTGGAGATGAGCCAGCAGGAAAAGACAAGGACAGATTTGATCTTATTGTAACTGTAGAGCTTGAAGTAACAGGAATTGACGCCGACGATTGTAAAGTATTTGAAGTCTCAACTAAACACAATGGAGGCTTCGTACTCCAGAATGGCAAAGAATTCAGCCCTACCGATGAAGACCAGGCTCTCCAGCTTTCCAAACAGATAATACCTGTAGCCAGAGCCCACCAGACAGACCTCCTTGATAAAATGGGATTAGGAAACGTATACCTGCCATGGTCTTTTGAAACCACGGAAGAATGATTTTTTAAGAAAAGCACATTCAAATATTTCAAGCCCCTTAACCGGGGCTTTTTTGTGTTCGCTTGTTTTTTCCTGAGAGAAAGAACCTAAACAAATAAAACATTAATTTCCTCTTTACACTTAGGCGGATTCCGCCTATTATACTTAACAGATGGCACGCAGAGAGCCATTCGAACCGAAGCGGCTAAGTCGATGCCATCGAGGTTAAGCGAATGAAACTCTACCAACTTGCTACCATCAAGACGAATTTTCAAGATGCTGATTTCTGGTTAATTCGTCGAGGCTCAGAGAGTCGAGTCGGGGAGCCCTCCAGGGAGTTCTACAAAGAACACATTGGAATAAAGGTTACCCGAACTGACATCCTCTTACCTGATTACCTCTTCTACGCCTTAAAGCATATTCAGCTTAGAGGCTACTGGGCAAAGAGGGCTAGGGGCTCGCTGAGACTGGTTAGCATCACAGTTGAAGACGTTCGCAACATCGAGCTGTCATCATCATAAGGGAGGGGGCGAAAGCCCCCAATCTTTTAACCAATTGGACAGACAAATGAAAATCGAATTACCAGGCATTAAGGATCAGCTAAAGGTCATTTTTGAGGAAAGCACAAAGGAAGCTATCGCCACACTAAAAAGAAATCTAAACGCACAGGCGTTTAAAGGGCCGGACATTGACGAAAGCCCCTACCCTAACACTCACCTACTGAGAAAAAGTGAAGGCTGGGAACCTCCACACAAGGACGTAGCAGCAGCATACTTCGATAACTTCAAAGAGCATTTTGTAGAATACAACTCAGACAACAAAATAGCCGCCCTGCTTGGCTTGTCGAGTGGCAGGAGAATTAGAGAGTTTAAGCAGGGAAAGTACACTGTTCCCTATGGGGTTTGGCGTGAGTTCTTAGTGATAACCGGAAGGGCTCCGCAAGACGTTTTAGAGGTGAAGGGGTTCTTCAAGTGACTATAGCCAAAAAACACATTGAGGCCCAACTTGTAGAGCAACAATGTACAGCCTGCAATAAAGGTGTTTATCGTAAGGCGCTGGACGTTATCTACACAAAGCCTACGCCGCAATATGAACACAAATGCTCTAACCCTGAATGTGATAGCGAACCCGCTTATTTTACTGTGATATACCCAATGGTTGAATATAAGGGGAAAATGTTCATGCTGGCGGACTCGATAAGATTTAATGAGCCTTCTAGTAACACAAGTTATTAGCTAAATTAATAGTGACCTTGCAACTTAATCGGCTTATAAGTGACAAACAAGGACGTATTGTTTAAAAGGGAATTTAACAAACCATGACTATTCAACAAATGATCGACAGTTTTATAATATTCACAATAGCTGCCACCGTTACCCTCATGGCGCTAAGCATTGGTCTTGGGTTGGGCGGGTGACTGCAAAGCTTCAACATTTCCCTTCTCTATTGTGCAGCGCTTGAATAATCAATCTCTATGCCGCCAAGCTCCTCTGTATTTGTGGCGGCGGCTACGGCAACTTTTAAAGCCTCGCATTGCTGCAATAAGGCGAGTTTATAGGCTGACCCATCACTAAACACTTGCACTATTTCTGCGGCGGTATGGGCTCGATACTGCCAAGCTCCATTAAGCTCACATTTAAACGGCCCACCAGTACCCCCAGCAAGAGAACCCAGCAAGTTAAGCTGATCCTCTCTCTGTGACTGATACGCGTGAAGCACGCCAAGAGCCGAGCTACTAAAGCCATTAACAATAAGCTGTTCACACTGTAAATTCACGCTGTAAATCTTTTTACTTTTGGCTTCTTTTAATTCTAAACCCTCGTTAACAACAACAACCCCTGAAACCAGCTTATAAAGATGAGGGGCATGGCGAATTATTGAAAACTCTTCATCTGTTATTGGAGCTGTGCCACTGGGGACATTTCCGTTATCAGAGTGGAAAACTTCCGTTATAGCCCCTGAAATTTCTTTAACCGAATAACTCACACAAACCACCTGCTGTAATTATGAAATCTTTACAATACCCGGTACAAAAACACCAGAAGAGAACGATACGTGCCCAAGATTGGTGGAGAACTCTGTTCCACTATATATTCCACGCAACTCGACAATATCACCTGCTGAAAACTGTAAATCTTCAGTCCATGTAACGCTTTCCGTTAAGGATCGCGTGTGCAGCACCCCAAAAGCTACGCCATTTTTATAGATTCGATATCCAACATCATCAACAGTGTTCCCAGAGGCGTCAATTTTAGCTTTGTACACTCCCCCTCTACCGACCCGAAGCAAGCTAACGGTGCTATACAACCCGTTTCCAATGACATTATTCCCAAATGCCAGTTCATATAAGTTATCGTCTTTAAATACAAAATGCTCATCACCAGAAGTAGCCTGTACCAATGCCAAATCTTGAATCTTTGGCGACAAAGGATCACTACCCAGCGCCAACGCTTTTACATTTTCAAATATCTGAAATACTTGGCTTCCCCTGGCTGGCTTCCCAGCAGCAAAAGCCGTTCCTAACAATTCACTCCAGCCCATAACCTTCTCCTATAGCCACAGATGCGGATCATCACCATTTGGTAACGTGCCATCGTCCGCAGAATAAAACACATATGTAAGTTTATTTTCGTCGGTTTCTGTCTCGTAATCACCCAGATTGTCAGGTGCCCATGATGCGAACTTTGCCCCCGATTCAACGCCTGTTATTACAGCCTTATACTTGTAAACGTGCTTACCTTTGTAATCGCGCTCAATTACCATAAAGTTAGTTGTAACTGGTACGCCTTCTTTGCTTTGAATAAGCGACGTCACCACATCAACAGATTGCCCGACCTGAATGTCAGCATCCTTTTCATGCAACTGAAAAGAATACTGGTACGTTCCATATCGGCGCTGTGACAAAAGACGCTCAGCCAATTTCGATACGCTAGCCCCGCCACCAGCAGGAATATGGCTTGCAAAAATAACCTCCCCTCTTACCTCACCATAAGCATCATCAGCCTCCAATGATGGATTTACTAACAGCAGGGCTTGGCGGTAGTTATCTGAGGTGTCACCTTCTGAATGATTTACTTTATCAAACCAAATCCAAACGCGAGTTAGCGCTTTTGATGGGTCTCGCCTTACAGACTGACCAGCAGAAAGAATGTGCGTGTTTTCTTCAAGTGTTTTGACGGTCGTTAAATTCGGGCCAATAGCTTGCAGTTTTATTTTATGCTCTTCATCGTTCCACCACGTACTTACATGCGTTTGTTCACAAATCTCATCAATCTTATCCCTAGCTTTTTCAGGCTCCGACCACCCCCCCGTTAAAAATTCACTAGAAAGATAATCGTCGCGTTCGGTATTCCATTGCGCAAGTTCAATATATGCCGGATCAATACCAACGTAATCATGGAGTTGATTTATCAGATCAACAGCCAGAACGCTCTCAAAAGTAAACGCATTTTTTACGCTATCACCTGATTTGTGTTCATCGTTTATGGTGCCAAAAACATTACGCTCAGTTAATACAATGTCCGTTACACCAACAAGCGAAGAATAGCGAACCCATTCGCCCTCTATATCAGCAACACCCCCCGTTGCTGAAAACGCATCGTTATTAGTGATGTTTAGCGCCCCAACGTAATTGGGCGTTAAATCTGCCGCCAACTCTCCATTGCTTGGCTCTGGTATTAGCCTGTCTGTTTCAAAGAACCTCGACAAAGGATCGACGGCTTTTATTGAAACAACACCATTGCTATTTGGCCCATCAATACTTTTGATAATATAGAGGCGTTTTTTTAACGTCGCTATATCCAAGTTGTCACTGTAATTTCCATGATGAATGTATAACTTTCTGTTTTCAAAAAACTCATTTGCACCAAGCAGCCTACCAAAATATGTACCCTGCTCATTCTCACTAATTTTGAAATCTTGAAGTGTTATATTAACCGCTCCAAGCTCAGGCATCCCTCTGCCTGGCTTCATTTTTGTCGGGGCCCCTATTATTCGAGTAATTGACCCATATGCCTGAATGTTAATAGGGACGCGTCCCAAGCAGTGATACTCAACCCCAAGGGGTGATATTTTATTATCAAGATCAAGCTCGATTATTTCTAGTTTTTCACTCACGAGACAAACCCCTGAAAATCAATATTCACAGTCATATAGTGCGTTTTGACAAACTTTGGATTTGGTGGTTTTTTTGAGGCAAGAGTTCCGTAAATAGTACTACCAGTTTCTTTCCATCGAAAAAAAATAGTATTTTTCAAAAGCGCATTTTGCAACTCTCTCCAGTTATCAAAAAACCACTTTACCGGAGCCTCTTTTATAATTGCCCTGGTCTTTGCCGGTAGTCGCTTTATGCTAATCCCAGCAAGCTCAGTGCCCGCCGTATAGCTTGCTGTAATCTGATCTTGAGCTCCAAATTCTGGAGGGATAAAACCATTGGGCATCGATCTTGGTAACTTCAATGCATCGCCGACATAAATCACAGAAAAGATAGCGGCCTGAGTATGATTCTGAACTTCAACACGAACATAGCGGCCTGTAATGGCAGACTCAACCACTAACAAAACATCATCATCGACTGGTGAATGGTCAACAAGAACGCTCCACGGCCCCGCCTGATTGCTCGCTACAGATACTTTTATATTTGCATTAGCCGTTCCAAAATTATGGCGTGCGATCGCAACCGATGAAATCGGGGCAATCACCCCTAAGTCGTATTCAGCAACACCCAAAACCCCAAGCAATACTTGTGCTTTAAGTGCCGTCCCAATATTCAAGGCGTTTGCAAATCCCCACCCTGCATCAAAACCAGTAGCGATAAGTTCTACCGCACTGCTAGCAGACAATAGATTGGTATGTAATATATGTGCCGCCATTATCCTATACTCACATTTTGGCCTATTTGCTCTGCAATAGATTCAACAATCATCCTGGTTGTTCTTGCTGGCAAAAGTCCGTCTTCATCCCAACCATCTATCTCAACTCTAATTACCTGATCCAATTTTTCAGCTTGCTCTGGAATAATCGCCTCCGCGTCAATTTCAGGTGAAGCAAGAGACGCTCCGCCGCCGCTTGACACAGCGCCACCGCCTCCGCCTCCACCTCCAAAGCTTGAATTTTTAATCTGATTTATATTCGACAGCCCCTCTGCTAGCATTAGCCCTGCGGGGATAATTCCCCACGGATAACCGCCTCCGTTATGGTAAGATTCCATGACGGATGCAGGAAGAGCCACCATAGCGCCCGCCAACGCAGCAGTTTTCTGTATATTGAAGATAGCCTTCGATCCGCCAAGAGACAGCGCAGCTGAGCGGTTAAAAAAACTGCTAGTACCTCTTAGTTTTGCCGCCCAGTGGTTTTCATCTACCTTGTACTCTTTCTTTTTCCGTTTAGCTTCCAGTTTGTTGCTATCGTCTTTACGCTTATCTTTGCTTTTTTGAAGTAACGTTTTTCGGCGCAGCTCGGTTGCATCTCGATTACCAAGAGCATTTTTAATAATTTCATTGCGACGACGATAACTTTCTTCAAGTCGCTCCTCTTCCGTCATTAGCGACAATTCAAGATTTTCCAAATCCCTTGCTACTTGCTCAGACTTCGTTGCAGCCTCTCTCTCCAGGCGTAAACGCAGCTTCTCCTCCTTCTCGGCTTCAATCTCTTCCTGTTTTGCTTGGGTATCGGCGCGCAACTGCTCTGCCGCTTCCTTAGCGACCTCAGAAGCTTTAGTTTGCGCATCACGCTGCTCCTTTATCTTTGCTATATTTTCATCTCGCAATACAGCCATTTTGGCGAGAACTTGTGCCTCTCGCTCTTCTAGCTCGATTATTTCAATGTGATGGCCTTTGAAAAACCCCATCATTCCAAGCTTGGTTTTTCTGATTTCGGCGAGTCGGTTTTCAATCTCCACACGCTCAACCGCCAATTTGTTAAAGCGTGACGCATCAGAAGGGTTAATTATTTCAGTTAAGTTTTTCAGCCTAGTAGAAAGCCCATCAAGAAATGATTTCGCACCACCACCAAGATCATTGGATTTTGAAAACCCTATTAGAAGCTCGTCCCACGACTGCCCCAACGTATCAACCGCACCCGCAACCCCACCAGCTTCAGCACTGCCAGCACCGTCAATTTGCCCTCTGAGTTTTGCAAGAATAACTGTTTGAGCCTCAAGTAATCGGCCGCTTTTCTGCATAACTTTTATTTGTTCTTTCTCGGCATCTGTAAATGATACCCCTGCACGCTTGAGGGCATTCAATCCCGTAGCTGGATCTTCTAACGCCTTGCCTAATTGCAGCGCAGCGCTCTTTGCAGTCCCACCCATCACTGCCGCCATGTCTTGGCTAAGCTTTATCGCACTGCGAAAGGTGTCACCCTGCACAGCTTTAAACGTAAGCAATACACCTTGCGCTTCTTGAATTCCTTTTGTGGATGCAAGCGTCGCAAAGGCCACCGCCCTTGCCTGCTCATCCAGCTGATCAGCAGTAAAACCCACGCCGCCGCCAGTCGCCTTTAACAAGGCTTGGATTTTTAGTTGCTGCTGCTCGTACTCACTAAAAGCGCTAATACTCTTGTAGACAGCAAATACACTGCCAGCAATTGCAGCACCAAAGCCAACCCACGCCAATGATCCGCTAGTTACCAGCCCATTAACTGCTGTTAGGCGGCTAGAAACACCCCCTAAAGGCCCGTCTATGGCTGAGATACCTTGTGATGCTCCCTTGAAGCTTTTTTTCAGCCAA
>NVRG01000008.1 GCA_002400805.1 Gammaproteobacteria bacterium | reverse complement strand
TTATCCATGATCGCTTCTGAGTTTTGTTCGATGACGTCAGCAGCTTGCTCGATCATATCGTCGGCAGGCATTGTTTCTTCAGTCGCTGTTGCTGACACTTCTTCGGCAACGGCTTCCATCGATTCTGTACTGCTGTCAGCTGTACCTGTAGGCATGTCCATTTCTGCAGCCTCTTTGACCATCTCAGCAGCTGTTTCTTCTACTTGCGTAGTGGTTGGCATTGATTCTTCAACCATGGTTTTAGTCGTTTCTGGAACGGCTTCTGTGGTCTCTGGTGCTTGATCACACGCGGAAACCAATAAACTAGATGCGACTATGATGGACAATGTTATTTTTTTCATTCTGAAATTCCTTATCGATACGTTAAAAAAAGATTCTATATAAACTACGTTAACCTTGGCTAAGCAAACTACGCAAATCAATTATGGCAGCGTTAGCACGAGAAATATATGAGGCCATAACTAATGAATGATTAGCAACCAAGCCAAAACCACTGCCATTTAAGATCATTGGGCTCCATACACTTTCTTGAGTCGCTTCTAATTCACGAATGATTTGACGCAGACTGATTAAGGCATTTTTCTTTTGCAAAATATCAGCAAAGTCATATTCCACGGCTTTTAATAAGTGTATTAATGCCCAGCTAGTTCCGCGAGATTCATAAAATACATCGTCGATTTGTGCCCATGGTGTTTTGATGATGATTTCAGCGGGTGCTGGTGTGGATTGTATGGCAGCCGGATCGCCAGCCAAGTCAGTATTGATGCGTGTTTGTCCCACGCTAGCACTTAAACGTTGCGATAAGCTGCCTAAGCGTTTTTCAACAATCGCCAACCAGTCCGCTAAGTTATCAGCTCGGGCATAAAATTGGGAGCTGTCCTGTTCTGAACTGCTTAAACGCGTCAGATATGATTCCAAGGCCTTTATGCCTTTTTGATATTCACTCTCAGTCGGCGGGAACAGCCATGATTCTGAATTAAAGTTAAATTGAGGCTCTGCAATCGCTAGATCAGGATCTTCTAAGGATTGTGATTGTGAACGACTAATATCATTGCGAAGAGCACGGGAAAAGTCACGAATTTGGACTAAGACACCGAACTCCCAATTAGGAATGTTGTCCATCCATATCGATGGCGGCATGACATCGTTACTAAGATAGCCGCCAGATTTATTTAATAAGTTATCGGTAAGGGTGATCAGGGTGACTGTTGAAGTGTAGCCGGTGACAAATTTATGTTGTTTACTGGTCGCTATTTGTTGAGCGGTTTGTACCGGGTTAAATTCGTTCGGTGCCTTATCCCACCACAGCATGAGGATGACAAAAAATAAAATGATGATGCTGAGACTAATACTAGCGATCCTCAAAGCTTGGCGTCGAGTGCTAGGATTATTAAAGTTATCAATAATATTCCAGCTAAAGTCACGGATGCCTTGAGTAAGTCGGTTGAATTCCATATAAGCAGATCTTAAAAAGTAAATGACGAATAGGTTATGCCCTTGGCTATGGAATGACAATAACTATATAAGCTAAATGTAAATCAAACTTGACTTGTGGGGGCTAACCTCAGAATAATGTGCGATTTGAAAAAAAGATGGGGAGCGGAAAACGCTTTTAAATAATATGACATTGAGAATTGAGATCAAAGATCTGGCCAAACATTTTGGTGCGATCAAGGCCGTTGACGGCGTGTCATTTTCGGTTAATAAAGGTGAAGTTTTAGGCTTTCTAGGCCCTAATGGTGCTGGTAAGTCGACCACCATGAAAATGATCACTGGTTTTTTGACGCCAACACGTGGCACAGTCAGCGTTTGTGGCCATGATGTACTGACGAATCCAATTGCCGTTAAAGCAAGTTTGGGTTATCTGCCGGAAGGCGCACCGGCATACGCAGACATGACACCGCATAGTTTTTTAAAGTTTATTGCCGATATTCGTGGTTTGTCTGGCGCGGATAAAATGCGTGCAGTCGACTCTGCTGCCGAGCGAGCACAAATTAGAAACGTGATGTTTCAGCCGATTGAAACCTTATCAAAAGGGTATAAACGTCGTGTTGGTTTAGCGCAGGCGATTTTGCATAACCCGCCGGTATTGATTTTGGATGAACCGACGGATGGTTTGGATCCGAATCAGAAACACGAAGTGCGGACACTGATTAATGATATGGCCGCAGATAAAGCAATCATTATTTCGACCCATATTTTGGAAGAAGTACATGCCTTATGTACCCGCAATGTGGTTATTGCCAACGGTAAGATCCAGTTTAATGGCACGCCGCATGAGCTTGAAGCGATGTCGCGCTACCACAATGCGGTGTGTGTATCGGTGGAAAACGTTGATATTGATAAGTTCACCGCATTTTTGAATACGCTTGCGTTTGTCGATGAAGTTGAACATTTGTCTGCTGAACGTGGTTTTCGTGTTTATCCGAAGAAACGCCAACAAATTACTGCTGAGTTATCTCAAGCTATCCGTGCTAACGGTTGGAATATTGATTCACTGTATGCTGAGCATGGCCGTTTGGATGAAGTTTTCCGTACCATCACTACTAACATTGCACAGGGCGGTATCTAATGAATTTTAAGAATATTTGGTTCATTATGAAACGGGAGTTTAACGGCTATTTTGCCACGCCTGTTGCTTATGTTTTCCTGGTTATTTTCTTGTTGCTCACCGGTTTTTCGACCTTTTTTGTAGGCAACTTTTTTGAACGTGGAGAAGCCGATTTATATCCATTTTTCTCATTACACCCATGGCTATATATTTTATTGATACCCGCCATTTCGATGCGGTTATGGTCGGAAGAACGAAAAAGTGGCTCAATAGAATTATTAATGACATTGCCGATTTCGGTGTTTGATGCAGTATTAGGTAAATTTCTTGCTGCTTGGGCATTCACCGGTTTAGCCTTGATGTTGAACTTTCCGTTATGGATTACGGTGAATTATCTGGGGTCGCCAGATAATGGGGTTATTTTTGCTGGCTTCGTAGGTAGTTTATTGATGGCTGGCGGATTTTTAGCCATTGGATCATGTATTTCTGCAGTAACAAAAAACCAGGTGATTGCCTTTGTTTTAAGCTTAGTTGCCAGCCTAATTTTCGTATTAAGTGGTTACGGCATTGTCTTGGACTTTTTCAGCAGTTGGGCGCCGAGCGCTCTGGTTGATGCGATTAGTTCATTTAGTTTCTTGACACATTTTGATGCAATATCGAAGGGTGTTATTGATATGCGCGATATGTTGTATTTCGCTTCGGTCATAATGGTGTGGTTGTTTGCTAATGCCATTGTTATTAATGTCCGTAAGGCCGATTAGGAATTTTATAAGATGAATAAACAACTATTATCGACTACCGGTTTGGTGCTAGCCATTATTTTGTTTTTGTCGTTTAACATTGTGACCAATGGCAATTTCAAGGCATCGCGTATTGACCTAACGGAAGATCAGCTCTATACCTTATCGGAGGGTTCAATAAATATTATTGAAGCATTAAGTGCTCCGCTGACGTTACGCTTTTATTATTCTGATCAGGTTGCACAAGAGTTACCGAGCTTAAAAGCGTATGCTCAGCGAGTGCAGGAGTTGCTGGCAGAGTACCAACGCGCATCGAACGGCATGATCAAATTAGTAGTCATCAATCCGGCACCGTATTCAGATAATGAACAGCGTGCTAAACAGTATGGTTTGCAAGGTGTGCCGATTGAGGGTGAAGCTGATCCTCTGTACCTTGGTTTGGCTGGCAGTAACTTGCTTGATGGCACAGAGAGCATTTCTTTTTTCCAACCAGAAAAAGAAGATGTACTTGAATATGATTTAACTAAAATGATCTACAAACTGTCGAATGCTGAGAAAAAATCGGTAGCAGTGATCAGTGCCTTAGCGATTGATGGCGAAGAATTTGATCCATTAAAAGGTCACGTTGCTTCGTCGGATGGCCCTGGACCATGGGCTGTGATGACTGAATTACGTCAAATGTTCAATGTGACGGTATTACCAAAAGACATTCGTCGGATCCCATCAAGTATTGATGTATTAATGGTGGTTCATCCTAAGGAGTTTGCTGAAAAYACTTTGTATGCCATCGATCAGTATGTATTACGGGGTGGTAAGTTAATCACCTATGTGGATCCTTATGCTGAAATTGATATTCCGGAGAAAGATCCAGATAATCCAATGGCCGCCATGGTAGCGTCACGTAGCTCGAATATGCCAGAACTGTTTAAACAGTGGGGTATTGAACGTGTTGGTGCTGATGTTATTGCCGATCGAAAAACAGCCATTAAGGTTGATTTTGGTGCGCGCACTAATAATAAACCGATTGATTATGTATTGTGGCAGGCGATTCCATCTGATCAATTTAATAAAGAACAAKCCATTACTAGCCAATTAAAGAAAGTTGAAGTGGCAACTACCGGTCGTTTTAAGGTACTTGATGGTGCGACAACGGTAGTCACACCGTTATTTTCATCCAGTAATGAAGCCATGTTAGTGGATAAGCGAGTGGTTCAGTTCCGTAATGATCCTCTGGCGTTATTGACAAAATATCAGCCAGGMACCTTRAGTTACCCGATTGCGGTAAGAGTGACTGGTGCGGTTAAATCCGCCTTTCCAGATGGCATTGTTGATAAAAAAGGCAAAAAAATTCCTGGACATGTGGCCGAGTCAAAACAAGATATTGATGTGATTGCGATTGCTGATGTTGATATGTTGCAAGATCGCTTTTGGGTACAGTTACAAGACTTTTATGGGCAGAAAATTGCTTATAGCACCTCCAATAATATTGATTTCCTGATCAATGCTATTGATGTGATGTCGGGCAGTGAGGGCCTAATTAGTGTGCGCTCTCGCGCTGGTTTTTCACGTCCATTTGATCGGGTTTTAGCAATACAACGTGAAGCTGAAAACCGGTACCGCACTAAAGAGCGTGAGTTACAGAAAGAATTAAAAGAAGGTGAACAACGCATTGCTCGAATGCAAGTCGAACGTAGTGGTAGTGGCGATGAAATTCTGAACCCAGAACAACAGAAAGAGATTGCTGAAGTTCGGTTGTTAGTGAATAAAACGCAAACACAATTACGTGATGTGCAGAGCAATTTACTTAAAGATATCGATGCACTCGATACTCAACTGAAATTCATTAATATTGGTATTGTTCCCTTGGTGGTGATATTGATTGCCGTGATTAGTGGTTGGCTGCGTGTTCGTAAACGTACTCAAGGCCGGAATCAGCAGTGATAAGGAAACTAAAACTCAGTTTTAGTCTGATCCTCGAAATAGGTTTGTAAAAAGATGATAAAAAAATTAAATAGCCTGACCATTTTGTTCATTGTCACCCTAGTGATGGTGTTAATGATGATGCTTACTCTTCAACGTCCAAATGAGGTTAGTGAAGATTATTCAATATTATTTCCTGAGCTGTTTGAACAATTGAGCGGCGTTGATACTATTAAATTCAAAAGCTCTCAGGATGAGTTCACCCTGTATAAACAAGGTGAAGACTGGTTTGTTAAAGAACGCTGGAGTTTTCCTGCTGACTTTAATTTAGTGAAACGGGCGCTGATTGATATTGCCGAGGCGAAGGTTCTCGAACGTAAAACGGATAATGCCGAGCATCACTTATTACTGGGTGTTGAAGGCGTAGACGACGGTGGTGAATCGATTCAAGTCACTATGTTAAATGGTGAGCAACCAGTAGCCGGTTTAATTCTTGGTGCTGAGCGTGAAATTGACAACAATATGGGCCCTCGTCAGTTTTATGTTCGTCGTAGTAATGAAGATAGAGTTTGGTTGGCAGAAGGTTATCTGAACATTAATCCCTTAATGTTGAACTGGATTAAGAGTGAAGTCACTAACATTGATCGTGCTCGTATCGCGCAGGTCAATATTATTCAGCCCAATGGTGAAACGGCTACGATTGTTAATCTTGGTATAAAAGACAAATTTGGTGTGCCTCCGATGATGGAAAAAACCATCTTCAAATATGAGCAATTAGGTTATGACATTGCGGGTACGTTAAATCAGTTACGTATGGAAGATGTGCAACCGTTAACTGGTTTTTCACGTGGTGATAGCGAGGTGGTCACGGCTGAATTCATAACTTTTGATGGTTTGAAAGTCATTACTGAAACATCCTTTATCGATGGGTTTTATTTCACCACGTTCAGAGCTGAATATGATGCATCTGCTGTTAAAACTGCACCAGAAGATATCCAAGAACTTGATGTATTAAAAACAGTGGAGCAAGTTAAACAAGAAGCCGAGTCCATGACGGAAGAATTAAAATCCTGGGTATATCGTTTTGGTGGTTTTATTGGCACTAATATGATGCGTGCAGAAGCGGATATTGTGACTAAATCAGATAAGGTCATCCCAATGCCAGCGGATATAACGGGAGGCTTCGGGCGATAAGCAGTTTAAGAGAAAGACTAAAAAGGCTCCTTTAGGAGCCTTTTTTNATGCAWGRTTATTGAGGGTGTTCWTCTTTCCACTCTTCGATTAGCTCTTGTACTGCAACGGCCAATTCATCMGGTGAAAATTTAGGAATGAATTTATCKGCRCCTACTTTTTTTATCATGGCGTTATTGAAGGTGCCACTCATTGAMGAGTGYAAGAGTATTTTGATGTCYTTTAAGTC
Organism: Gammaproteobacteria bacterium; assembly: GCA_002400805.1. The sequence continues at coordinate 10,235 of NVRG01000008.1, read as the reverse complement.
AGGATKYYTGCGAACYTCAGCGGTGAGTGTATAACCATCCATTTCKGGCATTTCTATATCAGAAATCAACATCGAGATRTGATTCTTAACATCGATGCCCTGATCGACCCAMGCATTTAATTGATCAAGYGCCTCTTTRCCATCACGTACGATAGTGGYATCAATGCCAATTTGSTCCATGGCACGCTGGACTTGCTTACGMGCTACRCTGGAATCATCGGCGACTAATATGTGAGGTCTGCGTTCAATATTTTGTGCGGAGAAACTCTCCACTAGGTCTTCTGACACGAATTCATCTGTACCGACCACCTCAGCCATTACTTTTTCTACGTCAATAATTTGAATCAGTTCATCATCCAATTTAGTGATGGCGGTCATATAGTTACTATTGCCCGACGCACTGGGTGGTGGCAGAATATCTTCCCAGCTGGTGTTAATAATACGAACGATTTCACTGACTAAAAATCCTTGAATCGAGCGGTTGTATTCGGTGATGATCACAAACGATTGTTTTATATCTTCTATCGGTTTACCACCAATGCCTTGGGATAAATCAAAAATACTGATGGCTTGACCACGAACATGTGCTGCACCGGCTATCACCGGATGAGAGTGAGGAAGTTTGGTTAAATTTGGGCAAGGTGTTGCTTCTTTGACCTTAAAGACATTGATGCCGTAAAGTTGGTTGGAATCTAATCTGAAAAGCAGTAATTCCAGACGATTATGACCAACTAGCTGGGTTCGTTGATCGACGCCATCGATAATACTTGCCATGATTCTGCCTCTCTAAATTATTACTGTACGGATTAGCGGCCAATGTTTAGCTATTCTTAATAGTATAAAACTACTCTCAGTGGATGTCAGGTTGAAGTAGGGWTAAATGTTAGGCATAGACTTTGCTTTATCTTAGATAAAAGAAGACGGCTGTCATAAAACTGACAGKGGTCGTTGAATGTTGAGATTTAGTTATGATAATAAACTGGAARCACTTATTTTTAAGCTTATTATGCTCAGTCATGCCKGTGATGAGTGGMTATGCCGCAGARTTRCARTCRCGWGAAAGCATTGAGCATACCGCTTATATGTATGCATTTGAACAGGTGCAAATGARTTATGATAATGCTCAAATTGTGATGGAACCTTTAGAYCGCCGGTTACGATTACAAGCATGTGAAARCACYTTAAAGGCTTTTTCTAAYAATAGRAARATYGGGCTTGGYAAGCAAACGATCGGWGTGAAATGTAATTCACCGGTTGCTTGGACGGTTTACATACCMGCGAAAGTAAAACTRTTCCGRCCYGTTGTGGTGGTTGCACGTCCGTTAGCGATGAATCAYATTATTTTGAAGTCAGATCTTAAGATMGTATCRCTTGATATTGGTAGCCTRCGTAAAGGCTATATTAAAAATCCACAACATATTATTGGTCAACAGTTAAAATACCCGTTGGCTATAGGTACGGTCATTAACCCTAACAGTCTAAAACCACAAAAAATTATCCAGCGTGGTGAGTTGATCATGTTGGTGGCAACGGCGGGTTTGATGGAGGTGAGAATGAGTGGTACTGCTTTATCTGATGGCAGCTTGGGCCAGAGAGTACGAGTGAAAAATTTATCCTCCAAACGTGTGGTTGAAGGCGTAGTTGATGGGCCGGGTATTGTAAAGGTCACCATGTAATGGCTGCACAACAAAATGATCTTTTTATTCAAGTTTTTAGAATTTGTGCCGCTGTAATAGTCGGGAGCCTTAGGAGACATGAATATGTCTGAAATAAACAATTTAAAAGCGACAGGACAAGCGGAGTTAAATTCTACCCGCAATGTGACTGCGCGTGATAACCGTGATGGAGCTAAGTCACAAGCTGTGGCTGGGTCGGAAACACGTTCCGATACAGTCAGTCTGACGAATACGGCAACGCAATTACAGTCATTACAGCATGCCTTGTTAGATGTATCAGTAGTGGATACTGAGAAGGTTGAAGCATTACGAGCAGCCATCGCAGACGGTTCTTATGGGATCGATGTAAATGAATTGGCACAAAACTTGATTGATTTTGATCAACAACTCAATTAGGTGATTATGATGGCGACGACTTCTTCAAAACAGTTACATAGTATTTTACAAGCTGAACAACATATTTCAGCTCAGCTATTAGAGATYATGATGGCWGAACGTAGYGCRYTGATRGAGTCTGASAYCGATGTCATCAATACAATGGCAGAAAAAAAACAACCTTTAGTGCTRCAACTGGAGCAAYTAGGKCGTCAACGTGATGCGCTATTRCAAGCTGACGGTTTTTCGGCAGATAAAGATGGCTTAGCSGCCTATATCGATAATCAAACACAACAAGATGCTGTGGCCTTRAATACTATYYTGGGCCAAYTAAAACRGACMGCYCAAGCGTGYAGAGAAAAYAAYCAAATTAATGGCGGAATCGTCAATGTKAACCGTCAACATATACAACGRGCGATGAATATTTTCCGTGGCCGAGAMAYGAATCCAAGYTCATACGGACCCGGTGGYGAATATACKAGCCAAGTWGTACGKCAACCSTTATTAGGTCGCGTGTAAARCSACTTTAGAWMAACCTKGTTTAATCCCWATAGYTTTTATTRCTGACACCATGATGTCAGAGTGGCCACCCAATCAGGATGATCATTCAAACAGGGTATYAATGTCAGTGATTCRCCCCCAGCYTCMRTAAAAACATCTTGCCCTCGAATGGCGATCTCTTCTAAGGTCTCTAGGCAGTCGGTGACAAWAGCAGGRCATATCACTAAGATGTTTTTTACCCCAYTWTTTGCCAGTTCYCGCAACCGATCTTCGGTATTAGGTCCTAACCATTTTGCCCTGCCCAAACGCGACTGAAAKGCGATKGAATAYTGYTGYGGTAAYAAMTCRGCTTTATCAGCAAARYGYTGSGTGGTTTSAWAYACYTGATGRCGATARCAGTGARCATGACAATCATGAGCTTGCTGGCAGCAATCACTTTGTTGCAGACAATGATTRGCCGATTCATCTRAYTTKMTAAGGTGRGACTCAGGYAAACCATGATAACTGAACACAAKATGGTCATAATCTTGGCTAAGATAAGGCTGGGCACTGTTAACGAGTGCTTGAATATAGTCCTTATCATCGTAAAAAGGCGGGAGTACGGATAATGTAATAGCCAGTTTATGTTGTTTTATCACTCGTTTTGCTTCTTCTATAGAAGTAGTCACCGTGCTATCAGCAAAATGAGGGTACAAGGGAATAAACAAGACTTCGTCAATATTTTGTTCACTTAACTTGAGCAGTTCAGAYTCGATGCTAGGCTGGCCATAACGCATTGYCAAAGCAACYGGAATCGATAGTTGCGATTGCAGGGCAAGTTTTAACTTTTCCGATAAGACRATTAAGGGCGACCCTTCAGCTAGCCAAACTTTTTGATACGCTTCGGCRGATGCTTTAGGTCTAGTTGGTAAGACMAACAAGCTCACYAKTAGTCGTCTKAAAAYCCAAGGMAGYTGGATAACATAGGGATCCATAAGRAACTGATTTAGATAGCKTCGMACAGCAGGTGTTTGTGCRTTATCTGGTGARCCTAGATTGGCWAGTARTACAGCTCTTTTTGTCATAGTKRTTTTTATTTATTTGGWGGACAAAATATCAGCTAAGGCTGAGTTRAGCTCAGTATAATCAAACTGGAATCCGAGTGCCTGTGCTTTTTCAGGKAYYGCTCGCTGGCCAGTTAGCAATAGTYGTGACATTTCAGCCARTAYCCCTTTTAGCARCCAAGCTGGAACAGGTAAAAAAGCCGGTCTATTKAATTGTYTAGCTAAGGCTTGGCTAAATACCTTRTTGCTTATYGGMKYAGGGGAGCACGCATTAAATATGCCGTTGGCATYTTKCTTCTCCAGCAAGAATASAATGAGTTTAATCATGTCTTTAATATGTATCCATGACATATATTGCTGACCATTGCCTAAGTGACCGCCTAGACCCATTTTGAAGGGTAATAACATCTTTTGTAGGAAACCACCCTTAGTGGCCAGAACTAAACCTGTGCGAACGATACAGACTCGGACATCTAAATCTTGAGCGAGTAGGGCTTGTTGCTCCCAGTGAGCACAAAGTTGATGGGTATATTCATCGTGAAAGTGACTGTTTTCAGTCAATATCTTGTTGCCACCATCACCATACCAACCAACAGCTGAGCTACTGATTAAACAGTTTGGTTTTAACTCTCGCTGTTTTATCCAAGTGATTAGTTCAGCAGTGATGCCTATTCGACTTTGTTCGAGGATCGCTTTACGTTTGTTGGTCCAATGCCGATCTGCAATCGGTGCGCCTGCCAAATTAATGACACCATCAATGTTTATATGAGCATTAAGATCGTCAAGTGAGGAGATAGCGTTAACGGTGTTGCCACAAAGCCTAGCAACATTTTCTGGCTGACGACTGAGAACGGTGACGTCATGATTTGTGTCTATTAAATGTTGACATAAAGCTGAACCAATTAAGCCGGTGCCACCAGTCAATAGATAATGAGACATAACCGCTTCCTAGTATTTGTTATGTATGTCACCTATCATACTATTTAAAGGAATATAGATTACATCTTTTCATTGTATGTTTTGACTTAGCTATTAATACTGGAAGTAGGATACTTTTAATATAAATCGGGGCATTGGATGAGGAGAAGAGACTATGTCCATAGAATTTTTACAGTTGACAGCTGAAGACCTCACTGTCGGTCAGCAATTAATCTGGCCTGTATATGATAGTAATAATGCTATGTTGGTGAAGCCTGGATTTATAATTAGATCCGACGCACAGATTGAGCGTTTAGTTTTGCGAGGTGCTTTTGCAAAAAAAGAGGATCTTGCCAACGCTAAGCAAGCACCACCCATTATAATAAAAATTAAAGATATTTCCCCCTTTAAGTTATTAGAAGATGTGTCCAGCGAATTAGCAGTTACTTTAGCTGGCATTGAGGTTTCAAAAGATTTTACGGAAGAAATTTTAGAGTTAGTGGATGCGGTTCAACGTGCATGTCATCGAGATCCTCATGCTGCCTTAGCATCATTGTTTGTGTTAGAGGGAAATAGTTATCCGATCAAGCATTCAATTGATGTGGCTGTATTGGTTGAGATAATAGCTAAAAAGAAAGGTTTTTCAATTGAAGAAAGACGAGCCATTCTTGCGGCAGCACTCACGATGAATATCGCGATGATTGAATTACAAGAAGTATTGTACAGGCAAGAACAAGCACTTACGGAAGAGCAAAAGCGAGTAGTACAAAATCATTCAAAACAAGGAGTCGCATTACTGAAACAAGCTAATGTTAAGAATAGCTTGTGGCTGATGTGTGTATTGACTCATCATGAGAAAGTATCGGGCCGTGGTTATCCCAGCAAGTTGGTTGCTGACCAATATCCGGAAGGCAGTCAATTAATCGCTCTCGCAGATCAATATTGTGCTCGAATGTCACCACGAGCTTATCGTGATCCCTTATTACATAAGAATGCTTTACGAGATATTTTTTTGGATAAAGGCGAAACAGTGACAGATGATATAGCAGGACTCTTTATTAAAGAACTAGGTTTTTATCCACCGGGTATGATTGTCCAGTTGGCAAACTCAGAAATTGGTGTTGTTACCAAAAGAGGGGATAAACCAGATTCACCGATAGTGCATGCCTGTACAAAGCCACAACTGGGTAATTATGATAGTCCAATGCTGCGAAATACGAAAATGGACGCATTTAAGATTCGGCGAATTTTGCAAAATAATGATCCAGATATCACGTTTGACCGGCGTACTGTTTGGGCCTTTGATGAATCATGAGATAAATAGGATTATCAATTTGAAACGACGACAATTTCTTGCTTTATCTACGCTGGCAGGCCTGTCTACGGGCTTGAGTGCTAAGACGGTAACATCTCATACAGGGCTAGTATTGGATGAGCGTTTTATTGATCATCACATTAGTCCGGCCCACCCAGAATCTCCAGCTCGATATCAGGCGATAGCCGATAAATTACTAGAACATGACTTATTACCAAAGCTCACCGTACTTGAAGCTAAAAATGATGTTGAACCGTGGTTAGCGCTTGTTCACTCCAAAGAACACATAGAGTTAATAAAACAAAATGATTCAAAGAATCATCAGCATGCACTTCTTGCTACCGGAGCGGTATTGGCGGCTGTTGAGGCTGTGTGTAGTGGCCAGCTTAAGAATGCTTTTTGTGCTTCCCGGCCACCTGGACATCATGCCTTGAATACGGGAAAAGAAGAGGGCTTTTGTTATTACAACCATGCTGCGATAGCGGCTAGATATGCACAGCAACAGTATGGTTTGAAGAAAATATTGATCGTTGACTGGGATTACCATCATGGCAATGGCACCGAGTGGGCATTTTATTCCGATCCCTCGGTATTGTACTTTTCTACCCATGACACTTTTGCCTATCCGGGTACTGGTTTTCCTGAGCGACAAGGCGAAGGTGAAGGCGAGGGCTTTAATATCAATGTACATCTGGGCTGTGGGGCGACTGATGCCGATATTATTGATGCATTTGAACAAGAATTATTGCCGGCAGTAGAAACCTTTAAACCTGACTTGATTATTATTTCTGCTGGCTTTGATAGTCGACAAGATGATCTATTAGGTTGTCATGATATTACCGATAAAGGCTTCGAAAAGCTTACCGATATGGTGAAAAAACTGGCTGAAAAACACTGTGATGGAAGAGTTGTATCCCTCTTAGAAGGCGGCTATAACATTCAAGGCAATGCCAGTGCTGTCGTCAGTCATCTGTCAGCGTTAATGCATAATTAATATTCCATTGAAGACTTGAAATAGTTCAGTTTCCCTTACCTAACAGAGCTTTACCTTAACGCTGTTTGGAATAACATTTCAAATAGGCATGCTTCCTGCTATATCCCATCCGAATAGATTTTGTAGTGACAATAATATGTCACGGTGATTTTTTGGACAGGATAAATAAAAGAAGCACATAAGGAAGAAAACATGAACGCACTCGCTCTGTTAAAAGAATTCAATGATGCCTCCGATGATAATGTTAGTGAACAGTATTCACAGCTAGAGACATTTTATGACGCAAAATATAAGATCGGCTGGTTCCTAATGAAGGGGGCCCCTAGGCCGTGTTTCACACCAACATTACTCGAAGAACTTTCTTCTTATCTTGCTAATGTTAAAGCCGAAATGGTCGAAACAAATGATCAAAAATATGACTATTTAGTCGTCGGCTCTAAAGTCGATGACATTTTTAACCTTGGTGGCGATTTAGATTTATTTATGTCATTCATTAAGGATGGCAACCGTGAAGGTTTATTGAATTATGCGGTGCATTGTGTCGATATTCTATATGCCAATATGTTCCACTTTGATGCGGATCTCACTACCGTTTCACTTATTCAAGGAGACGCGTTGGGTGGAGGATTTGAAGCTGCATTATCGAGCAATCTTATCATTGCTGAACGTGGAGCTAAGATGGGATTGCCAGAAGTAATATTTAATCTATTTCCTGGCATGGGTGCCTATTCCTTGTTATCAAGAAAAGTTGGCGCGGCAGCGGCAGAGAAAATGATTCTATCCGGAAAACTATATTTAGCCGAAGACTTATTTGATATGGGCGTGATTGATATATTAGCTGAAAAAGGTGAAGGCGAATTGGCTTTATACAAATACATTAAAAAGGTTAATARGTCACCGAATAGTTATAAAGCTATGGCAAAAGTCAAAGAYATCTGCAAYCCAGTAAGTTATGAGGAACTCGTCGCTATCGCTAATGTGTGGGCGGATGCAGCGCTKAACTTAACMGCTAAAGACCTAAAAATGATGACTCGCTTAGTTAAAAGACAAAATATAAAAGCATAASCYCATCTTTACKGACTAGGACTTTGTTCAACCGTKGTATTAATACTTAACTGTAATGCGGATACTGTTTTCAGGAATACATCTTCAATTTCATCACACAAAGCAATAACGTGTTGTGTACCGACATCATAAGGTTTAAGTACTTCAGCTTGGTTACATAAATCGACTAATTTTATTGCACCCATTTCGGTGGCMGATCCTTTTAAKGCATGTAGACTTTCACGGTAAGYCAGRTAGTCATCATGTGCAGAATGCTTGATTGTCTTGATATGTTTCTCGCCATCAAATTCGAAACCTTGAATTAGYGTTTGCATAAAAAGATCAYTACCGCCAAGTAAMGYAAGTTCATTAATGAKCGCTTCGTCTATCCATAACGAGGATGTATTGAGTGGCCTAGATTCTGGATTACTTAACGATTCAGCAGTGATTGTTGGGGCTAAGTTGGCAACGTGTTCGAGCAATGCTCTAGAGTCAATGGGTTTGGTTAAAAATGCATTGGCCCCCGCCTTTAGACATTCTTCTTTTGCCTGTGGCGTTGCATCGGCCGTCAGCATGATAATGGGAAGGGTACGTGCAGTATCTAGATACTGCAGGGCTTGCATAACCTCGATACCCGTCATTTCTGGCATATTCATATCAAGGATTAACATATCTATGTCATCCATTTTTTCTGCAAGAATATCCAGTGCTTTATCACCCGTACCTGCAATTAAGGTCTTATGACCGGCATGCTGGAGCACGCCTTCTAGCACCTGCTGGTTCACCCGATTATCTTCGACAATCAAAATGGTTAATGCTTGAGCATTGTTTTGAGATGCGTAATGCTCAGCTAAGGTTACAATCTTCGTATCAGTGGATGAGAATGTTTGGGATGCGTGAATTGCGTTAAACAATAGTCTTCGGTCGCGGGGATCAGCAATGATTGAAATAAAGTTTTCGCGGATTTGAGGGTCGTGTTGGCTATATTCTGAGGTATTAACCAAAATCAAAGACAACTGATCTAAACTGTCTTCTGTCTTTATCATCTGAGCAAACTGAACCGGCGTAATATCAAGCATACTTGCTTGATCAACAATTAACGTTTTATAGGCATCGTCATTTTCGATGGCTTTTAACAATTCGGAAAATGCACGGGCCGATGTACTCACCCAATCATATTTAGCATCCCAAGTGTCGAGTGCTGGGCTGATGAGTGATGCCGTTTTTTCGGTTGTTAGTAGTAATAAATGATTATCAGCTAAGCTCAAATTTTCATAAGGAATCGATGTGAAAGGTAGTTCAAACCAGAAGGTGGTGCCTTCTCCTAGTTTACTTTCTACGCCGATTTCTCCTCCCATTAATTCAACAAGTTCTTTAGATATAGTTGTTCCTAAACCAGTGCCACCAACCCCTTGTTTGGGTCCGGATGAGGCTTGTGTAAAGTCATCAAAGATGGTTGGCAAAGATTCGGCTGGAATTCCAATGCCGGTATCTTGCACTTCAAACCTGAGCCTAGGATTACTTAGATTGTTATCGGCAAGTGTGACATAAAGTTTAACGGAACCTTCGTTAGTAAACTTAATGGCATTGCCAATTATATTGATAAAAATTTGCTTTAAATGTTGCTCATCCCCTTGTAATAAAAACGGTGTTGCAGCAGCAATATTAAAGCTGATAGTAAGCCCCTTTGCTGCTCCCATCGGGCTTTGCATTTGAATGATGGTATTAATAAGTTGATGCAGATCAAATGAATCATTAGCAATGATAATTTTTCCCGCTTCAATTTTAGAAATGTCGAGCACATTTTCAATCAAGCCTAATAAAGTATTAGCAGAGCTACGCATAATATTCACAAACTCAGATTGCTGTGGATCTAGCTTGGTTTCTCCCATTAAATCAGCAATACCAATCACACCATTTAATGGTGTCCGTAATTCATGTGACATATTCGCTAGAAAACGACTTTTTGCTTCGTTGGCATCTTTTGCTAACGCTATAGCTGCATGTAATTTGTTTATCAAAAATGCAGAATAAAGAGGAACAACAATTAAGATGAAAAGTAGGCTGAATGCAAAGGACTTTTGTAGGTTGTCTTGCCAGTAGTCTCCCCATGTAATAGCAGCAGAAAATCCGACTAGTGATACAAATAGAGCTATGTATAGATAATTTACACCATAACGAAACCCCATTCCTAAGGTGACCCACAGGTAAAGTACAAAAATGAAAATACTATCAGCGCCACTCAAAAACATGACTATGGATAATGAAACTAAGTCTAATAGCAGTCCCAACACTCGTCGAACGGGTGATGGCCTTGGATTGATTACTATTGCTGTAGCGATGAGCAAAGCAGAGAAATAATAAATCAA
>NVRG01000007.1 GCA_002400805.1 Gammaproteobacteria bacterium | reverse complement strand
GGTACACCGGCGGATAAACAGTTGCAGATTGGAATAATATCTACCATTGTAATGAGTGTGGGGCTTTATCTATCATCTATACATATAGGTAATTTTGGTGCTAAACATGAAGCCGATATGCTGGTGGCAGGGATCCAAAATATTAAAAAAGGAGATTTAACCCACAAAGTAGCTATTCGAGGTAAAAGTGACTTTAGCTGGATGGCTTTTGAGCTTGATAGTGCACGAAAAAATGTCGCGAACCTTGTTAAAACACTGACAAGTGGGGTGACTCAGCTGGAGTTAGCAACCGGCAATATGGAAAGTATTAGTAAAGAAACCGTCAATGGGGTGCTGACCCAACAGGCAGAGGTTGAACAAGTTGCCACAGCCATGAATGAAATGGCTGCCTCGGTGCAAGAAGTGGCTCGTACCGCTGCTGGTGCTGCGGAAGCTGCTCGCAATGCAGATGATGAAGCTAAAGCGGGTAAGCAAGTGGTATTGGAGACCATGGGCTCTATTGATTCTCTGGCGGGTGAAGTTGAGAAAGCCGCACAAACATTAAATGATTTGGAAGGTGATATTGGTAATATCGGCGCCATTGTTGATGTAATTCGAGGCATTACTGAGCAAACTAATCTATTGGCATTGAATGCGGCGATTGAAGCGGCGCGTGCCGGTGAGCATGGACGTGGTTTTGCGGTAGTTGCGGATGAGGTTCGTACCCTTGCAGCTAGAACGCAAGCTTCCACCCATGAAATTGAAGAAATGGTTGAAAGATTACAAAACGGTGCCCAAAAAGCAGTGACAGTGATGAATGAAGGCCGTGAACAGGCTAAAACCAGTGTAGAGAAAGCTGCAAGTGCGGGTGCTGCATTGGATACGATTACTGCAATGATTTCGACGATGGATGAAATGAGTGCTCAGATTTCGAGTGCAGCTAATGAGCAATCATCAGTAGCGGAAGATATTAATCGCGGTATCGTTAATATCAGTCAAGTTGCAGAGCATACTGCTGAAGGTGCACGAGCATCAACAGAGGCAGTAGAAGTGTTGACGACTATGTCGGCTAAGTTACAAGAAGCGGCATGCAAATTTAAAGTTTAGTTGTTTTACCACCATCTCAATATTTAGCCCGTAGAATTTTACGGGCTTTTTTTTGCGTACAGTATGGTTATTTCAAGCTTTGTTCTATGCCTGCTAGCGCTAACATGGGATCGGCTGCGGCAGTGATTGGCCGACCAATCACCAGATAGCTGCTGCCTGCGGCAATCGCTTCAGCCGGTGTCATGGTGCGATGTTGATCACCTTGTTCACTATTGGCAGGACGTATGCCGGGGGTGACTAACTGGAAGTCATTTCCATGTTGCGTGCGTAGTCTGGTGGCTTCTTGAGCGGAACAAACTACTCCATCTAAACCGCTGTCATCAGCCAGTTTTGCTAAGCGTAAAACGGTATCACCAATACTGCCCTGCAAGCCGATTTGTTCAAACGTTGTTTGATCCATGCTGGTTAATAAGGTGACAGCGATCAATGCCGGTCGGTCGGTACTTTGACCTACGGCTTCCCTCGCGGCTGTCATCATCGCTGCGCCGCCAAGTGCGTGCACATTGACCATCCAGACCCCGAGATCTGCAGCGGCTTTGCATGCTTTAGCGACGGTATTAGGAATATCGTGATATTTCAGATCAAGAAAAATATCAAAACCATCGTTAACCAAACTTGTAACAATTGCCGGCCCAGAGCGGGTGAATAGCTCTTTGCCAATTTTTAGTCGGCAGCGTTGTGGATCCAGTTGATGGGTTAATGCCAATGCTGCATCGGCAGTAGGGTAATCCAGAGCAACAATGATTTTTGGATCAGACATGAAAGGTTCCAAATCGGTGAGAATGTGGAGATCCTACCTGATGTCGTTAAATATACCCAAATTTCTTGGAACTGCGTGATTTCTGCGGGAATTAAAATCGTTAGTGACCAGGCATTTGTTTGTTGGCTTCGTCATTTATGTCCATGGATGGACTGTATGCAGAAAATGCAGGAGCAATTTTCTGTCTAGCTCAAACAAATAACGCAGTCAGCGACGATTTTAAACCCGCCCGAAGGGAGTTAAGGTGAAAAGCTAGCACTGCGTTTCAATGCTTATGATGGACGAGTCATTCACAGCGCCTTGTGCCTTGCTCAGACTTACCACCTTAGCTCTGAAACAGGCAGTTCCAAGTAACTTGGGTATATGTGCCAGTTTCGGCTGTACAATGCTGGAAGTGGTATGCTGTGGCGGCAATTTTTCAGGAACACCTAAATGAAGTTTGATGTTTTAGCGCAAGATGGTGTGGCGAGACGTGGTCGATTGACCTTCCCTCGCGGCACAGTAGAAACACCGGCATTTATGCCGGTGGGTACCTATGGTTCGGTCAAATCAATGACGCCAGAAGAAGTAACCGCCACAGGTGCAGAGATAATCTTGGGCAATACCTTTCATTTAATGTTGCGTCCGGGCACTGAGATCATTAGTCAGCATGGTGATTTGCATGACTTTATGCATTGGCATGGCCCAATATTAACGGATTCGGGCGGTTTTCAGGTTTTCAGCCTAGGCGAGTTACGTAAAATTACTGAACAAGGTGTACATTTTAAATCGCCGATTAATGGCAGTAAGATTTTCCTTGGACCAGAAGAATCGATGGCAGTGCAGCGTGYTTTAGGCAGTGAYATCGTGATGATTTTTGATGAATGCACCCCTTAYCCTGCCGATGTGATGACKGCGGATAAATCAATGCAGTTGTCCCTGCGTTGGGCTAAACGCAGTAAAGAAKCACATGGTGATAATCCTTCTGCCTTGTTTGGCATTGTGCAAGGAGGCATGCACGAAGASTTACGTGATGTATCGCTAGCAGGCTTAACTGAAATTGGTTTTGACGGTTATGCSATAGGTGGATTGTCGGTCGGTGAGCCTAAAGAAGATATGTTACGTATTCTMGACCATTTATCKACYCGCCTGCCACAMGATAAACCGCACTATCTAATGGGTGTTGGTCGCCCGGAAGATTTGGTCGAAGCGGTRAATTTGGGCATCGATATGTTTGATTGTGTGATGCCGACCCGCAATGCYCGCAATGGCCATTTATTTATTCATCATGGTGTGGTTAAAATTCGCAATAGTMGGTATAAAAMTGACACTGGGACTTTAGATCCCTTGTGTGATTGTTATACCTGCCAAAACTATAGCCGCGCGTATCTGCATCATTTAGATCGAACCGGTGAAATGTTAGGTCCGCGATTAAATACTATTCATAATCTGCATTACTATCAAACCTTGATGCAAGGCATACGTGATGCCATTGAGGCCGGTAATTTGGCACAATTTACCCGTGATTTTTATGCGTTAAGAGCGACAAACTGATCGCTAGCTATCAAGGATGCTAATGCCTGTGGCATAATCGCATTCTTTTTTATCTCTGAATTTTTGAGGATTTATGATGGATTTTTTTATCTCTCCAGCATTTGCCGGTGCCGCGTCTGCAAGTGAGTCTGCATCACCTGGTCTATTAGACTTTGCCTTTCCTATTGTTTTGTTGGTGTTGTTTTACGTGATGTTGATCCGTCCGCAATCAAAACGCGCGAAAGAACAYCGTGCAATGCAAACGGCATTATCTAAAGGTGATGAAGTGGTTACCGATGGTGGCATTATGGGCAAGATCATCAATATTACTGACAATGCCATCACCGTCGAAATCGCTGACAAGATTGAAGTGAAACTACGTCGCGAATCAATTAGTTCAGTATTGCCAAAAGGCACACTGAAAAAGCTATAACAACGTTAGCTATCGGGACGGATAGCTTGAAAGAACGTTAGGAAATTCAACATGAATCAATATCCTGTGTGGAAAAACTTGCTGATTGCAGCGGTCATTATTATTGGAGGCTTGTTTGCCCTRCCAAATTTATATGATGATGACTTTGCTGTTCAGGTGGCATCAGGGCGTTACAATAAGGTTGACCTTGAGTTAATGGCCAAGGTTGAAGCTGCGCTTAAGGCTGAGGCGATAGAATATAAACGTGCGGAGATGGATGATGAACGTTTATTTGTCCGCTTTGCCGATGCCGAGACCCAGCTTAGAGCCAAAGAGGTCATTACTAACACGCTGAAGCCTAAAGATGATCCTACATCGAGGGGTGATTACATCATTGCCTTAAATTTGGCAGCGACAACACCCGCTTGGTTAGCGAGCTTTGGGGCCGAACCGATGAACTTAGGTTTGGATCTTCGTGGCGGTGTGCATTTCCTAATGGAAGTGGACATGGACGCGGCATTGAAAAAAGCACTTGAGACCTATGGCAGTGAACTAAAGGTATTGTTACGTGATGAAAAAATTCGTTATAAACAAGTTCAAATAACAGATCGAAACTTAGTTATAAGTTTTAGAAAAGCGGAAGATAGAGAGACTGCTACAGCAACAATTAGCCAGGAATATAATCAGTTTGAAATAACAGATATTGATGACGTTGTTGCCCCATCGATATTAATCAATCTCACGGAAGTTTCTCTACGTGAAACCCAATCTTTGGCTTTACAGCAAAACATTACCACGCTGCGAAATCGTATCAACGAATTGGGTGTGGCTGAGCCGACGGTGCAACAACAAGGCGAGAAACGTATCGTTGTGCAATTACCCGGAGTGCAGGATACAGCAGAAGCTAAAAAGCTGTTGAGCGCCACCGCTACCTTGGAATTTCGCCTAGTTGATATTGAGCATGATGCACAAGATGCGATTAATGGTCGGGTACCCGCCAATTCAAAATTGTTTTATCACCGTGATGGCCGCGCTTTTCTGCTGAGTAAGAGGGTGATGTTGACCGGTGAACATATCATTAATGCCGCATCGACCTTAGATCAAAATGGCTCAGCCGCGGTATCGATTACTTTAGATGGTAAAGGTGCTGGTAAGTTTAGTAATGTGACAGGAGCTAATATTAATAAGCCAATGGCGGTGGTGTTTATTGAGTCAAAAACAGTCACTCGTGAAATTGATGGTGAAATGGTCGAAGTGAGTCGACCTGATCCTCAAATTATTAGCGTGGCAACGATTCGCTCCCAGTTAAGTAAAAAATTCCAAATCACCGGTTTGGATTCGACCACTGAAGCGCGAGATTTAGCTTTGTTATTACGTGCAGGTGCGTTAGCTGCACCGATAAAAATTGTTGAAGAACGCACCGTTGGCCCTAGCTTGGGTAAAGAAAATATTGAACAAGGTTTTAAGTCAGTGATGTTGGGCTTTGTCTTTGTCTTGGTCTTTATGGTGATTTGGTACCGAGTATTTGGCGTGGTGGCTAATTTGGCCTTGGCGGCAAACTTAGTATTGATTGTGGCATTGCTATCTATGTTGCAAGCGACGTTAACTATGCCAGGTATCGCCGGTATCGTATTAACCGTGGGTATGGCTGTAGATGCCAATGTGCTTATTTTTGAACGGATTAGAGAAGAACTACGTAATGGTAATACCCCGCAAGCGAGTATCAATGCTGGTTACGCTAAAGCATTTTCAACCATTGCGGATGCCAATATCACGACGTTGATTGCGGCTATCGTTTTGTTTGGTTTTGGTACCGGTTCGATTAAAGGTTTTGCGGTGACTTTATCGCTGGGTATATTAACGTCGATGTTCACAGCCATTATGGGAACACGGGCAGTCGTTAATCTGATTTATGGTCAGAAACACCGACCAACCCTATCAATTTAAGGTGGTTTTATGCAATTCCTAAAAGAACAAACGAATTTTAATTTTATGGGAAAACGCAAAATAGCTGCGTTGTTCTCCGGATTATTGATTATTGCCTCCATTGCCTCTTTGGCCATACAAGGCTTGAATTTTGGTATCGACTTTACCGGCGGCACCATGATTGAGCTGGCCTACGAGGAGGAAGCAAATTTAGAAAATATTCGTGGTATTTTGCAGCAAAATGGCTATGGGGATGCCCTAGTACAAAACTTTGGTTCCATCCATGAAGTATTGATTCGCTTGCCTATTATAGAAAGCCAGAATATGGCCGAGCTAAGCAATGAGGTGGTGGCAACGTTGCAAGCGGAGAATGCAAGCACGCTTGATGTACGCCGGGTTGAGTTTGTGGGGCCACAAGTGGGTGAAGAGCTGACCGAGCAGGGGGGGTTAGCAATGCTGTATGCCCTCATCGGAATTTTGATCTATGTCTCATTTCGCTTCGAATATCGCTTTGCGATTGGCTCAGTGATGGCCTTGGTGCACGATGTGATTCTTACCTTAGGTTTCTTTTCAGTCATGCAGTTGCCATTCGATTTGACCGTATTAGCGGCGATATTGGCGGTGATAGGCTATTCATTGAACGATACGATTGTGGTATTTGATCGTATCCGTGAAACCTTCTTGCGGCTGCGTAAAGGCAGCCCAGAAGAGATTGTGAATCGAGCATTGAATGATACCTTGAGTCGTACGATGATGACCTCAATGACGACCTTATTGGTTGTATTATCCTTGTTTACCTTTGGTGGAGAAGTGATTCATGCCTTCTCGATAGCGCTGATGCTGGGTATTATTGTCGGTACCTATTCGTCTATTTATATTGCGAGTAATACCGTATTGAGCATGGGCATTAGTAAAGCGGATCTGATGCCAGTGGTAAAAGATGACGATGATGTGAGTGAAGATGGTGCTCAGGTATAGCTACTGAGTAAAATAACTTAAAAAAAAGCCCGATATTCTCGGGCTTTTTTTGTTTAATGAACCTGTCGATCCTGAAAGGCTAATGATCGCTGAATGCTCTGTTGATCTGGTGCGGGTGGGGTACGTTGCTTAAATGGCAATACATCGGCCTTCTGTTGCACTTGTGTATTGGAAAAATCTTGCTCAACACTTTCGACGCTGATGATTCGCAGGCCTAGGTTAGTACTTTGGTAACTCATAAAGGTGGCAAATTCTTCTAGCCCCTGCATGATATTTCTGAATTCTAACTCTTGTGATTTGTTTTTCATGTTTTGCCCATCTGTTCCCGTCAATATAGTTATCGGATTGATTGACTGTTTCTTTAAAGCCATTTTGACATTGAGTTAGTTCAAATTAAAGATTTTTCAGCAATACATTTCAGGAGTTTTTCCTAGTGCATGCTAACTGGTTGATGTGAATATATTTATTAATAGTTTAGAACTTTATGTGCTGATTAAACTCTATATATTAAGGATTTTCCTGATTTGTTATTAATATAAAGCTTGTATGGTAGCAAACAGATTGTACGATACAGTAGATGCTGACGGAGAAACAAATGACAAAAATAAAAATTTGGGGATTGGCTTTGACATTTTTATGGTCACAGTCTCTATTGGCTGAAGTGATTGATGTCACCATTCATTATGTTGGCCCCACTGAAGGCAGTGTTTGGTTAGGCATGCAACAAGGAATGAGTGAAGCCAATTTGCAAGGTGAGTTTCTCGGCCAAACATACACAATAAAACCGGTAACGGTAGATGAGCTAGCTGACTTGGGTGAGGTGACGGCCTTATTATTAGCTTCTGATGCGGAAACGATTGTCGAAGTAGCCGAAGCAGAACAGTTTAGTAATGTGCCGATCTTTAATTTGATTTCGGATGAAGATAATTTGCGTGCGGCCTGTTTACCGAACTTATTAAATATTTCTGTCAGTCAGCAAATGAAACAAGATGCGTTGGCCCAGTGGTTAGCCAAACATCCTGAATCAAAAGCCCATGTGCAAAGCTGGCATGAAAGCTTTAGAAAATTTGCTGCCAGTCAGTTAAATATCCGTTTTACCAAGGCGAGTGGCATTATTATGGATGATGACTCATGGGCTGGTTGGGCGGCAGTCAAGTTGGTATCTGATACGGTTGCACGCGTTCAAAGCGCTGATGCGACAAAAATGTTGAATTATTTGAGAACGGATATTGCCTTTGATGGTCAAAAAGGGGCGGGAGCAACCTTCCGTGAGACTGGCCAATTAAGACAGTTAGTATTGATAATTGAGAATAATAAGATCATGGCTGAAGCACCATTACGTGGTGTTAAAGGTGGTCTTGATAGTCTTGGTTTATTAAGTTGTAAATAAAATATCGAATTTAAGGAATTTGCTATGAAGTTAAAACAATTACTCCTTTCGTCATTAGTTTTGGTCAGTGCATCTGCTTGGGCAGATCCCACTTATCGACTTTTTGTGACCAATGAAAAAAGTAATACAGTGAGCGTGATTGATTCTCGTACCGGTAAGATAGAAACAACCTTGGAGATTGGTGACCGTCCTCGCGGCATTGGTTTATCACCCGATCAAAAAATATTATATGTTGCCCTGAGTGAAGAAAATGCGATTGGCATGGTCGATGTGGTGACCTTGGAGTTTTTAGGTAAATTACAAGCCGGCGAGGATCCTGAAACCTTTGACGTGCATCCCAATGGTAATTTGTATTTGTCTAATGAAGATGATGCAAAAGCCACGGTCCTTGATCCGAAGACTGGGAAAATCATTAAAGAGATTCGTGTTGGTTTAGAGCCGGAAGGTGTTGCGGTTTCGCCTAAGGGTGATATTGCCTTGGTCACTAGCGAATCAACTAATATGGTTCATGTGATTGATACTGCTTCTCATAAGGTTGTTGCTAATATCTTAGTTGCAGCTCGCCCCCGCGGTTTAGCGTTTAATAGTGATGGTAGTCTTGCTTATGTGAGTAGTGAGATTGGTAATGAACTGGCCATTATTGATACCACAACACATACCATCATTAAAAAAGTGGTGCTTGATATTCCAAAATCAAAACCGATGGCCATTAAGATTAGTCCAGATGATAAAACCTTATATCTGACAACGGGCCGTGCTGCTAAAGTAGCAATTATTAATGCTGAAACATTAGAATTAATTGCGACAGTTGATGTGGGTAAACGTGTTTGGGGCGCTGAATTAAGCCGTGATGGTGCTACCTTGTACACCGCCGATGGCGTGAGTAACACGGTGTCTGTGGTTGATACGGCAACACAAAAAAAGGTGATGACAATTGATGTAGGCAAAGGCCCTTGGGGTTTAGCTTTGGATGATTAAAGTCTAAATCACATCTTTCTCAAAGCCCGGTCGTACGATAAGTGCCACCGGGCTTTTTATTTGAACTACTCTCAATATAATAAGGTTTTGTTGATAGCGACTGACACGTTATCATAGCTTTATGAATATCATCTTCCGTTATCTTGAAATCTGTTTCTTTAAAGCCAGTCCCGCTGATGTTGTCAGCACACACTGGATAATGAAATTTACCTTATTGGCCTATTTCACGATAGGGGTTGCGATTAGCCGAATTGATCAAAGCTGGGAGATAAGYYTGTTCTCCAGTTTGACCGATACCTTAATGCTCATCGTAKTGAGTCTMCTGTTATTACATTTTCGTGGTTTTAAAGCCCGYTTCCAACAAACCGTTACTGCGATGGCTGGTGCAGGTAGTTGCCTAGGCTGTGTKGGTTATCCCATCGTATATTTTTTTAGTCAGGTAAARGAACATGAGCAGTTTKCTGGTTTGGCRATGCTGYTGATGATTGCRGTATTGTTATGGAGCYTGATGGTGACCGCACATATMTTCAGAAATGCATTAGAAATTAAACCKGGTTCAGCGGTAATGTTAACTATTGGCTATACCATCATATCGTTGATGGCGGTSGGACTTACYGTGTCAGGAGTCGCTTAATGCATATTCACATTTTAGGCATTTGTGGCACGTTTATGGGGGGCGTGGCTTTGCTTGCACGCTCTTTGGGCATGAAAGTATCGGGTTCGGATGCCAATGTTTATCCACCAATGAGTGATCAGCTGACCGCTGCAGGCATAACATTACAAGAAGGTTATTTAGCCGAGCATTTAGACCCAGCCCCTGATCTGGTAGTGATGGGCAATGCGATGTCTCGAGGTAATCCCGCAGTTGAATATGTGCTTAATAAAGGCCTGCCTTATGTATCTGGCCCGGAATGGTTGGCCGATCATGTATTAAAAGATCGCTGGGTATTAGCGGTGTCGGGCACCCATGGCAAAACCACAACCAGTAGTTTATTGGCGTGGGTTTTAGAAGATGCGGGCATGGCACCCGGATTTTTAATCGGCGGTGTGCCGGCTAACTTTGGTGAAACGGCTCGTTTAGGCGAGACCCCATTTTTTGTCATTGAAGCCGATGAATATGACACGGCATTTTTTGATAAACGCTCTAAATTTGTACACTATCATCCACGAACTTTAGTGATCAATAATCTGGAATTTGATCACGCCGATATTTTTGATGATTTGGCCGCCATTCAGAAGCAATTCCATCACTTGATGCGAACAGTGCCTGCTGATGGTTTAGTTATTTCACCCGAAAATGAGCTGGCGATTGAACAAACCATTGACATGGGATGTTGGACGCCGCGGCAGACAGTCGGCATAGGACAAGGTGAATTACAGGCGAACAATGTCGCCGAGGATGGCAGTCAGTTTGATGTGATGAGTGACGGCCAGACAGTTGGCCACGTTAGCTGGTCGATGTTAGGTTTGCATAATGTGGACAATGCTTTGGCGGCGATGGCTGCAGCCCACCATGTGGGTGTGACCTATGGCCAATCTTGTGAGGCTTTAGCTCAGTTTAAGGGCATTAAACGTCGAATGGAGTTACGCGGCGAAGTGCGCGGTATTCGTGTCTATGATGACTTTGCCCATCATCCGACCGCGATTGCCACCACCGTCAAAGGTTTGCGAGCCAATATTGGTGATCGCAAATTGATAGCGGTATTAGAACCTCGCTCCAATACTATGAAAATGGGTGTGCATCAGCAGACCTTAGCTGACTCATTACAAGCGGCGGATCGGGTCTTATTATTTGAGGACCAAGGTCTACAATGGTCGCTAGCGAAAGTGCAGCAGCAATTAGGCGACAAAGCCACGGTTGAAAATAGCGTCGATGCCATTATTGAATTAGTGTGCAAAGAAGCTCAAGCAGGTGATGAAGTGCTGATCATGAGCAACGGCGGTTTTGGCGACATCCATCAACGATTACTTTTGGCATTAGCATGATAGATAACAAACAAATTGCATTAGCAATCACCGGCGCATCGGGTGCGCCTTACAGTAAACGTCTACTGGAAGTCTTGTTAGCACAAGGCATCACCGTACACTTAATGATTTCAGCTGCCGGTCGTATCGTCTTGGCGGATGAGTTGGCTTGGAAATTACCGGCTCGAGCCAGTGATGTGAAAAGGCTACTGGTAACACAATTTAACTGTGATCCTGAGTTATTGCAGGTCTATGGTGAACAACAATGGAGTTCACCGCTGGCCAGTGGTTCTCACCGCGTAGCGACGATGATTGTTTGTCCTTGTACCATGGGCACCTTATCTTCGATTGCGGTGGGCAGCAGTGATAACTTGATTAACCGTGCAGCCGATGTGATGTTAAAAGAAAATCGCAAATTGATATTGGTGCCKAGAGAAGCSCCTTTTTCAGCGATTCATTTAGAAAATATGCTTAAACTYGCMCGATTAGGTGTATGTATWTTGCCKCCWARCCCRGGYTTTTATTTCAARCCTACCGAGCTKGCAGATATTGTTGATTTTGTGGTTGCGCGTATCTTGGATCAGGCGGGGATMGAGCATCAGTTGATGCCGCGCTGGGGAGAATGATTCAAAAAAAGATTGATAAATCTCGAGTATAATACTCGGATATTCATAAACGTCGGARGAACGTATGTCAGATATTGAAATYGCGCARCAAGCAACAATGGAACAAATCTCTAAGATTGCCGAACAGCRCCTTGATTTAAGCCCTGATGACATTGACCAGCATGGCCATTATAAGGCGAAAGTTTCCTTAAACGTCTTATCTGAGCGAGCAGATCATGCTGATGGCAAATTAATTTTAGTCACGGCAGTCAGCCCCACACCTGCCGGTGAAGGCAAAACCACTACCACCATTGGCTTAAGTGATGCATTGAACCATATTGGTAAAAAATCAATGGTGTGCATACGTGAACCATCGATGGGTCCGTGTTTTGGCCTTAAAGGTGGTGCCGCCGGTGGCGGCTATGCTCAAGTAGTGCCGATGGAAGATATTAATCTTCATTTTACCGGTGATTTACATGCGATTTCTGCGGCTCATAATCTATTGGCCGCGATGATCGACAATCATATACATCATGGCAATGAATTGGATCTAGATATTCGCCAAATCACTTGGGGCCGCGTCATCGATATGAATGACCGAGCGTTAAGACAAGTTGTCGTTGCTATGGGCGGCAAGGCGAATGGTTTTCCACGTGAAGATGGTTTTGACATTGTGGTGGCTTCTGAAGTGATGGCGATCTTATGTTTGTCACTCTCGCTGAATGAACTCAAACAACGTTTGGGTAATATTTTAATCGGTTATTCTCATGATGGCACCGCCCGTCTAGCCAAAGATATTAAAGCCCATGGGGCGATGGCCGCCTTATTAAAAGAAGCCTTAAAACCAAACTTAGTGCAAACCTTGGAAAATAATCCGGCCTTTGTCCATGGYGGSCCRTTTGCCAATATCGCKCATGGTTGTAATTCRGTYGTGGCSACYAAGATGGCWTTAAAGCTGTCTGATTATGTGGTGACGGAAGCTGGTTTTGGCGCTGATCTTGGYGCGGAAAAATTTATCAATATCAAATGYCGTAAAGCAGGTTTAAAACCGGATATGGCGGTGGTGGTGGCAACCGTTCGCGCCYTRAAATATCACGGTGGYGTTGATGTTAAAGATCTAGGCCCTGAAAATCTAACTGCTTTAGMGCAAGGCATGGAAAATCTAAAACGTCACCTGRCWAATCTACAACAACATTTTGGTKTGCGTTGCATYGTRGCGATCAATCACTTTGAYAATGAYASMGATGCTGAAGTTGAMTTGATYAAAWCWACSGTTGARTCYTATGGKGCCAAAGCRGTGATTGCTAAACATTGGGCRCAAGGCGGYAAAGGRGCTGAAGAGCTGGCACAGGAAGTGGTSGCGATGCTGGATCARMCAGACAAYAACTTYAAGTTKTTATACCAAGATGATGAGCCGTTGTGGGATAAAATCACTGCTGTRGCGACCAAGTTRTATGGTGCCAAAGAAGTRATYGCCGATAAAAAAGTCATGGCTAAATTACAGCGCTTTAGTGAAACCCAYGCCAAYATYCCSGTATGYATGGCYAAAACACCCTAYTCWTTYAGYAGTGATGCYAGYTTACGTGGCGCSCCAACGGGCCATACCTTAACGATACGTGATGTRCGTTTATCRCGAGGTGCRGAGTTTGTMGTCGCCTTATGYGGCGATATTATGACYATGCCAGGTTTACCCAAACGTCCGGCGAGTGAACGTATTGATATTGATGAGACCGGTACTATAAAAGGTTTGTTCTAARTTTAATKATGTCTAWTTGSTGAAACTTTAGMGCAGNTCTTYYKGTCTGAGTGTCTTTAGCRATTTAAACCTGATYTGRGGTGGCATGATTTCAAGTAAGCAAGATGCTTTGTGGAAAAAGGACGAGCTGCGCTGGTCCGCACTAATGAAGCAAAGTCAGGCAGGGGATGCTAGCGCTTACAACCAACTGTTATCAGAGTTGGGCTCAGTGATTGAAGCTTATTTACGAGCAAATTTTGGTCAACTAACCATGTTAGAAGATTGCGTACAAGAAAGCTTGATGGCTATACATCGAGCACGTCATACGTTTGATTCGAAACGTGCTTTTCGCCCTTGGTTCTTTACCATCATTCACCATAAAACAATTGATGTATTACGCCGAGGCGAAACCATCAATCGTCAGATTTCCTCTTTGGCCGAACTTGATCAAAATGACATCGATCAGGTAGATTTAGATCGCATGATTGATGGAGAGCGCTTAATGGGCAATTTGTCTCAGGAGCAACGAGAAGCGATAACCTTGACTAAATATCACGGCATGACGACGAATGAAGCGGCCCAATTATTAGGCATTAAAGAGAGTGCGGTTAAAGCTCGCTTACGTAGGGGGCTAAAAATCCTGCAAAAAAAGTGGCAACAGGAGTGGGTTGAATCATGAGTGTCGATCGCGAACAATTTATCAATGATCTGACTATGGATATCACACCGGTAACGTCAGCCAATACTCGTCAAAGTGCTCTGTTTTGGCTAGGCGGTGCATTTACATTTGTTGCTATCGTCGCGTTGCTGACCGGACCGTATCGTACGGATATCGGTCATGACTTACTATTCTCTATTCAGTTCTTAGTTGAGAGTCTTGTCGGTTTAGCCAGTGTCATCTTATTAATTTATACGGCCTTTGAGTTTGCTATTCCATCATCGAAATCTATCGCTCGACGTTTATTCTTACCGTTATTAGGCGTATCTATATGGGTGGGCTTTTATCTGGTTGGTTTGGTGCATCCCGCTTTAGAACCATCAATGCTTGGTAAGCGTGAGTTTTGTTATTACGAAACCTTTGCTTTTGCCTTACCCCTCATGTTTGCAGGCTTGATTTGGGCTAGAAAGCAATGGCCGTTATACCCGATGAGCACGGGGTTGTTAATTGGCCTAGCTGCTGGCGCGGTACCCGCATTGATAATGCAATTTGCCTGCATGTACGATCCTCAGCATATTCTGACTGATCATATTCTGCCCGGACTCTCGGTCGGCATAGTTGGCGCTTTATTGGGCTTGGTGATGTTACGCACTCGCTAACTAGATCAAAAAAATTCTTATAAGAAGTATCGTTTTTCCTTAGTAGTACGTATTGGTATTTAACGGTGGCGTTGGCCACGTTTTTTATTACTACACTCACAAGGAATATTTCGATGAAAAACGCTAAAACAACAAGCGCGTTAGCAATAGGGACAGCACTAATCCTCGCAAGCTCAATCACCAGTGCAGCCGAAATTCAGGTGAAACTGACCAATAATGCATCCACTAACGGTACTTACCTGACTCCCGTGTGGGCAGGGTTCCATGATGGCTCGTTTGATATCTTTGATTTAGGTGGTACGGCAAGTACCGGTCTAGAAGCGATTGCAGAAGATGGCAATGTTATGCCATTGAGCAGCAGCTTTAGTGGCTCAGGTGTTGATGGCGTGTTAGGAGGCCTCGTCGCTCCTGCTCAAACCGTAAGTAATACATTCACAGTCAGTGAAGATGGCAGCAATAATTATTTTTCTTACGCCTCTATGTTATTACCGAGCTCAGATTTTTTTATTGCTAATAGCAATCCATTAGCGTTCAGCATCGCTAGCTTGTTAGATGGCACGATCTCAAAATTGAGTTTTGATGTTTTTGCTGTTTATGATGCCGGTACAGAAATCAATGATTTTTCCACATCAGCAGGTAACCCAATATTTGGCATAGCCCCKGGCCAATCAGGACCAAATCAAGGTGCGGATGAAAATGGTGTGATTACACAAGTGGGTGGTTTAGCTTTTGCGTCATTTCTAAATGTGGCAGGCATTGATGTAGGTCGATTTAACTTTGATAACTTTTCCAGCATCGCCACTATTGAGCTAACTAATGTTTCTGCTGTGCCTGTACCAGCAGCAGCCTTTATGTTTGCTCCAGCATTATTAGGTTTTTTAGGCCTGCGTCGTAAAGCTAAAAACTCAGTAGCATAAGACAAGTCAAACCGAACAAAAAAGCCGTAGTTACTTCACTACGGCTTTTTTATTTAGATCTGGTTACGATGTTTTAATTAAATTATATGCTGGCTGAATTTGTCTTTAGCCATTAATCAATTTACTGGTTTCACTGTCCACTAAGTCTGCCAAAGTGAGGGGGGCTAGATAGTTTAAGTATTGTTGTTGAGCTTGCCATAACACCCCCCTTAACCTACACGCACCTGCTATTAAACAAGGTGGATGATCACAGTTGACAGGCTCCATAGTGGTTTCCATCAACTCAATTACCGCGCGAAGCGAAATTTTATTCGCATCGCAGCCCAATAATATTCCCCCATTTTTTCCTCGAACAGCCTTAATCCAACCAGCATGAACCAATTTATTGACGATTTTCATTGCATGACTCTTGGAGATATCAAAGCTGTCAGTGATTTTCTGAATGGTGGTCAGTTTTTGTTGCATCATCACCAGGTAGATCAACGTTCGAAAGGCAAAATCAGTGTGTTTGGTTAATTGCATATGACGCCCTTTTTCTAGTGATTAGATAACAATTAAATTATAAAGAGTTGCACTATCAAAAGATACATGTAAAATGCATCATTGAAAGATTCATTCAAATTGAATGTTTATATCGTTATAAGAGGATATAGCAGTGTTAAGCCAACAGACAATTGAAACAGTACAGTCAACTATTCCATTATTAGCGGAGCATGGCCAGACAATTACCCAAAATTTTTATGAAAAATTATTTGTTGCTCATCCTGAGTTAAAAAATGTATTTAATCTCAACAATCAACAAGATGGTAATCAGGCTCGCGCCCTAGCCGATGCTGTATTTGCCTATGCCAATAATCTAACAAATCTCGAAGCGCTCATTCCTGCAGTACAGCGCATTGCAAACAAACATGTCAGCCTAGGAATTAAACCTGAACAATACCCGATAGTGGGACAATACCTATTGGCGGCAATCCAAGATGTTTTATCTTTGCCCGATGACCATCCAGCGCTTACAGCATGGGCTGAAGCTTATGCTGTGTTGGCAGATGTATTTATCAATACGGAAGAAGGCCTATATAAAGAAAAAGAAAGTGTTGAAGGTGGCTGGAGAGGCTTTCGTGAATTTGTGATTGATGAGGTTGTTACCGAGACACCAGAGGTGAAATCTTTCTACTTAAAACCCAAAGATAAAGGTGTATTGCCGGCTTTTAATGGTGGTCAATATGTAGGTATAAAAGTATTACCGAAAAACTCTGAGTATGAACAAATTCGCCAATATTCTTTATCAGGACAATCTGGTAAAGATTATTTACGCATCACCACCAAAGCTGAATTAAAAGGTTTGGTCTCAAACCACCTGCATAACAGTCCAGAAGAAACGTCCGTTCAGCTGCAAGTACCAGCGGGTATATTCAATTTAGATGCTAATGCTAACAAACATATTTTTATAGCGGGTGGGGTGGGTATAACACCTTTATTAAGCATGCTGTATGAAGCAATTGATAAAGGTATAAACCCAGAAAATATTCTATTTATTCAATGTCAGCGAGATGAAACAAGTCAGATATTTAAA
>NVRG01000006.1 GCA_002400805.1 Gammaproteobacteria bacterium | reverse complement strand
ACCTTGATCAACGCCATATCCGACAATTAGAGAATGCGATTCAAACCTTTGCTGAAAAACCGAACAAAACCGTTATTTTTTCTACTCATGATCAGCTACAAGGTCTTGCCATTGCCGATGAAACGCTGAATTTGCATGCTGGCAAAATTACCAGCGCACCGCTACTTAACTTATTTCATGGCTGCTTAAATAAGCATGACTTTGATACCGGGAAACTGGTCATTCATGCTGCTAGTGACTTAGCTAATGCACGTCATATTGCCATCGACCCCACAGAAATCATTATTTCCCGCCAGCCTTTAGACTCCAGCATGCGCAATAGTTTTAATGGCCATGTGGTGTTAATTGCACAAGAAAAAAATACTATACGCATGACCATAGACTGTGAGGAACGCTTCCAAGTTATTATTAGCCCAGAGTCACTTAGCCAATTAAATTTATCTTTGGGGGACACCGTTTGGCTTAGTTTTAAATCTACAGCCGTGACCGTATTCTAAAACAAAAAAAATAGTCAAAAAACGTATAGGCAATGACCACCTACTTACGGTAATATAAACCCATGTGGAAACAGTTTTATCAAAGTCGTCAGTGAAACAATCATTACAGTTACGAATAGGCCAAAGCCTATCAATGACGCCCCAACTGCAGCAAGCCATACGCTTATTGCAACTTTCTTCACTTGAATTACAAGCCGAAATTCAAGAGGTCTTAGAAACCAACCCTTTGCTCGATGTTGAAGAAGATTTTGTCTATGATGACAACGATTCAGCACAACAAGATGATCAGACGGCAGATGAGCCCGTTACACCCGATATTACTCAACTTGAACATACTGATATTCCCGAAGACTTGCCGGTAGATAGTAAATGGGAAGACACTTTCGATAGTCAGCCTAGTGGTGTCATGAGTAGTACCCACCAAAGTTCTGAGCCGGGCATCGAGCGTGAAAACCAAGATGACAGCAGTGACTCTTTGCAAGAACACTTGTTATGGCAAATGCGTCTGACCCCGTTCTCCGAGACGGAGCAAACTATCGCCACGATTATTATTGATTCGATCTCTGATGATGGCTACCTAAAAATCAACTTAGAAGATATTCATCAGAGTCTGGGCAACGGGTATGATGACGTTGAAGAAGATGAAATCGAAGCTGTATTACATCGTATTCAGCACTTTGATCCTATTGGTGTGGCGGCACGCGATTTACGCGAATGCTTATTAATTCAGCTTGATTTGTATGAGTATCAAATTGAAGATCTCGAATTATTAACCGAGTTAATTGATAAACATCTCGATACCTTAGCCAAACGTGATTACGCTCAAATTAAACGAGCATTAAAGGTCAATGAGGAGCAGCWCACGGAACTGGTGCAAGCGATTCAATTATTGAATCCTCGTCCAGGCAGTCAAATACAGATTGAAAAAACCGAATATATCGTGCCCGATGTTTATACCCGTAGRCTCAATGGCAAATGGTTGCTGTCACTGAATCCKGACAATGCMCCTCGACTACAAATCGCTGAACATTACGCSCAATTGATCAATCGCGCRGATAAYAGCTCTGAAAATGTCTATTTGAAAAATAACTTACAGGAAGCACGCTGGTTCCTAAAAAGTTTACAAAGTCGCAATGAAACCTTATTAAAGGTAACTGAAGCCATTGTCGAAAAACAAAAAGACTTTCTTAACTTTGGTGAAGAAGCAATGAAACCTCTGGTTTTAGCKGAYATTGCCAGCGAAGTAGAAATGCATGAGTCCACTATTTCACGGGTCACCACCAGAAAATATATTCACACCCCTCGTGGAATTTTTGAATTGAAATACTTTTTCTCCAGTCATGTGAGYACTGACACTGGAGGCGAATGYTCGGCCACGGCTATTCGCGCAATTATCAAAAAACTCGTGGCCGCAGAAATCCCAAGGAAACCACTTAGTGATAGTAAAATTGCTGATATTCTGGGCGATCAAGGCATCAATGTAGCACGCMGAACCATTGCAAAATACCGTGAATCATTAGCAATTCCACCCTCTAATGAACGTAAGCGGCTGGTATAGCAAACCAGTTTTTTNCAACCAACGGAGTAAATCATTATGCAATTAAACTTAAGCGGACAACATATTGAAATTACCAATAGTCTTCGTGATCATGTGAATAAAAAGTTTGAGAAATTAACCCGTCACTTCGATCGCATGACTAATGTTCATGTCATTTTATCCGTAGAAAAACTACGTCAAAAAGCAGAAGCAACCGTGCATGTTCGCGGCGCTGATTTGTTTGCCTCTGATGAACATGAAAATATGTATACCGCTATTGAAAGCCTAGTGGCAAAACTTGATCGTCAGATCATCAAACACAAAGATAAAGTTAAAAATCATCATCAAGCCGATGG
Source organism: Gammaproteobacteria bacterium (assembly GCA_002400805.1). The sequence continues at coordinate 15,196 of NVRG01000006.1, read as the reverse complement.
TGCAGAAATGAAACACAACGCAAGTTAACAAGGTTTTTCTATGCTTATTGCCGCACAACTCGCCAACACCGATAACATTAGTCACCACAATGGTGCCGCTAGTAAAAAGCGTGTTCTCGAAGAACTGAGCCAAATGTTGGCGGCGAATACCAAAGTAACAACAGCAGAGAAAATTTTTCATGCACTGCTCGATCGAGAACGATTAGGCAGTACCGGACTGGGTAAGGGCGTGGCTATTCCCCACGCCCGAGTCCCTAATATCACTCATACTATTGCAGCGATGATGACACTGGAACATCCGGTGGATTTTGAGGCTACAGATGATCAACCTATTGATATTGCTTTTGCTTTATTAGTCCCTGAAGAAAGTGGCGATCATCATTTGCAACATCTGGCACGATTAGCCACCTTGTTCAGAGACGCTGATGCTTGCCAAAAAATCCGCGGCTGCCAAAATGCTGAAGAAATTTTTGAACTGTTAGTCTCTATAGACGACTAATGTCGTCATGACTAAGCCAAATACATTAAACTGCCATCACGGTGTTTTGATGAATATTAATGGCCATGGCGTATTTATTATTGGCCCAGCAGGCATTGGCAAAAGTAGCTTTGCACTTGAATTATTACATCTCGGTCATCAGCTTATTGCCGATGATGTGGTTGAGTTCAAGCGTAATAATAATGTGCTCACCGGATCATGCCCACAAATGTCCTCAGGCTTTCTTCACAGCCGTGAATTAGGTCTTATTGCCGTAACACAATTATTTAGCCCTGAAGCCTGCATCCAGCAACATACGCTCAATTATGTAGTTGAACTCAAACCCTCGATAACAAATACCTCAGGTTTATCTCCATCACATAGCCATGAAATACTCGGCGTAAACCTTCCATTGTTGCAACTGTCGATAAATTCGACAGCCTCACTTTATCATCGCTTACTCACTTGGCTAACGATGCAGTCTACTGATTATATGGCAGAGCAAGAGCTGGAAAATCGTCAACAGCAACAGATGAATATCGGTCCAAAATAACTGAAAATATTCCGCTAATGCAATCTTATTCAGCAAAACTTGCCAATCACAGTGGTAGTTAGCATACAATTGCTCTCTATTACATGAGCAAAACATAAGAYCCTTGTATMTGACTGGCACTATTACCAATACWTAGAGAGCTTTAATGACCGTAGGCATTCTCATCATATCTCATAATAAAATTGGTGCTGAGCTGATTAATACMGCTCGACAGATGCTGTCGTGCTGTCCCTTGCCRACCAAAGTCATTTCAATTGAAACCAGTCATACGCCTGAGCAAATACGACCGCAACTTGAGGATGAATTAAAGGGCATCGATCAAGGCAATGGCATATTAATTTTGACCGATATGTTTGGCTCAACACCCAGTAATATTGCCTGTGCAGTTTCCGACCGTGAAGATGTATGCATCGTCTCTGGGCTTAATTTACCCATGTTAGTACGCGTTTTAAATTACCCCAGATTAAACCTTAAAGAACTCGAAGATAAAGCGATCAGCGGTGGACAAGAAGGCATCGTTCGCTGCCATCACTCAGGATACAAAGCATGATCGAACAAACATTCACCATTATCAATAAACTTGGCTTACACGCACGAGCAGCAGCTAAATTTGTCACCACCGCCTCTCAATTTAATTGCGATATCCAAGTATCTCGCAATGGCCGCTCTATCAACGGCAAAAGTATCATGGGGGTAATGATGTTGGCGGCGGCCAAAGGAACGGAAATTACCGTGCAAGCCGATGGTGATGATGCTGAAAAAGCACTCGAGCAAATCAATAGCTTGATTATCGATTTTTTCGGAGAAGGAGAATGACGCTTGAGCTTCAAGGAATAGGCGTTTCCCGTGGTATTGCCATCGGCAAAGCACATATTTTATTTCATAATCAGCCTGATATTCGAGAATACTTAATTCCTGAATTTTCCATCGAACAAGAAATTGATCGACTATTAGATGCCATCGAAGATGCAAGGCAGCAACTCAAAGCTATTCGCAATCATATTCCGGCGAATGCACCCGCCGATGTCACCTCCTTTATTGATACCCATTTGTTGATGCTCAAGGACTCTTCCTTGACTAAAGTGCCCATCGAGATGATTAAAACTCGGCGGTGTAATGCCGAATGGGCACTACAACTCCAACGAGATGCATTAATCAATGTATTTAATGAAATGGATGACCCTTATCTGCGTACTCGCCGAGATGATGTCGATCATGTGGTAAACCGTATTCATCGTGTTTTAGCCGATCAAGACGCTGGCGATCATGATCTTTCAAGTGACCGCCTTAAAGGCCATATTATTATTGCTGAAGATCTTACCCCAGCAGACACGGTATTAATGCAGCATCAGGGTATCGCGGCCTTTGTCACTGAACATGGTGGTGCAACGTCACATACCACTATTTTGGCTCGCAGTTTAGGCATTCCCGCCATTGTCGGCATTGAATCAATCCGACGATATATCCAAGATAATGAACTGCTCATCGTGGATGGTGAATCAGGCATTTTGATTGCGGGCGCCGATGACACCACTACCGTGGAATATCAGCAGCGTAGCGATGCCTTTGAAGCCCATATTGCTTCACTTAGCCGGTATAAATCACAACCGACAAAAACACGTGATGGCAAGGCAATCACTTTGTTAGCGAATGCTGAATTGCCAGAAGACCTCACCACCATCAGTAATGCTGGTGCTCAAGGTATCGGTTTATACCGTACCGAGTTTCTCTATATGAATCGTGTTGCACCGCCGGAAGAAGAAGAGCAACTCGCCGCCTATCGCGATGTAGTCGAAGGCATGAATAATCAAGTTGTTACGATTAGAACTTTTGATTTAGGTGCCGATAAAACCGTCGATGGTGGTCGCAACCTGACACAAACCGTGGCCACTAACCCCGCGTTAGGACTGAGAGCCATTCGCTTATGTCTGAGTCAACCAAATATGTTCCGCACCCAGCTTCGCGCTATTTTGCGAGCCTCAGCCTATGGCAAAATTAAGATCATGTTCCCCATGATTGCAGCTTTGCCAGAACTTCTTCAGGCGCAATCACTACTGGAACAATGTAAACAAGAGCTCGATAAAGAAGGTTTGGAATATGACCATCAAATTGAAACCGGTGCCATGGTTGAGATTCCATCCAGCGCAATTTGTGCCGAAATGTTTGCCCAACATGTCGACTTTTTATCTATCGGTACCAATGATCTCATCCAATATACGTTGGCAGTAGATCGTATCGATGACCAAGTGAATTATCTATATGACCCCTTGCACCCAGCTGTTCTGCGATTGGTACATATGACATTGGAAGCAGGGAAAAAATATAATATTCCTGTTTCTATGTGTGGTGAGATGGCGGGGACCCCACGTTACACTCGTTTATTATTAGCGATGGGCTTAGAACATTTCAGCATGCATCCCAATGCCATCTTAGAAGTAAAACAAATTATCAATGAAACTGATCTAACCCAACTACCAGACAATACCCTACAGATAATGAACATGGCGACGCCTTTTGAAGCGGACGCTTTGCTAGAACAAATAAACGCTTAGATCAAATCAAGCAAATTTAGCGCTACCCAGTCACTCGCTAAGAGGCTAAAATAGCGCCCCAAACGCCTTATCATTGATTGCTTCCACCCTTGAGACTTGCTGATGTCTGAGCTAGATCAAAAATATGCCCATAACCAGCCCATTGATACGCTTGCCGAAGCGCTTCAAAGTGGCCGTTTTGTGCGCATGCGCAGATTGCTAGCCAGCCTCCACCCTGCTGAAACAGCTCACCTGTTAGAATCGTTACCGCCGGAAGAACGTCGTATCTGCTGGCCGGTCATCAACCCTGATCTACGTGGTGAAGTCTTGTCTTATATCGGTGATGATGTTCGTGCCGATTTAATGACCAATATGGATACCGCTGATTTAATCAGTGCGACCGAAGATCTGGATGCCGATGATGTCGCCGATATCCTGCAAGATCTGCCTGATCATGTCATGCGTGAAGTATTGCGCGCCATGGACAGTCAACACCGTCGTCGTATCGAAACTATTTTAGCCTATGAGGAAGATACCGCTGGCGGTTTAATGAATACCGATGTGGTCACTATCCGTTCTGACCTGACGCTTGAAGTGGTATTACGTTATCTACGTATGCTGAATGGCTTGCCAGAAAACACCGATAGCTTATATGTAGTTGATCATCGAGATAAATACCTAGGCACTTTAGCCTTATCGCAGATAGTCAGTCGTAGTCGTTCTTTGACCGTCAACAATGTCATGTCACATCAGGTCGATGCGATTCCCGCTAGCATGGATGATAGCGACGTTGCCCATCGTTTTGAAAAATACAACCTTATTTCTGCACCCGTAGTCGATAAAGACAATCACCTATTAGGACGTATTACCATCGATGACGTGGTTGATGTAATTCGTGATGAAGCCGAACATTCAATGTTAAGCATGGCCGGTTTAGGTGAAGATGAAGATACCTTTGCCCCAGTCAAAAAAAGTGTGCACCGTCGCTCCTTATGGCTGGGGGTGAATTTACTGACTGCCTTTTTAGCTGCTTGGACTATAGGTCTATTTGAGACCACCATCGAAAAGCAAATTGCTTTAGCYATMTTAATGCCCATTGTTGCCAGTATGGGCGGCGTTGCCGGCAGCCARACCTTAACCTTAGTGATTCGCTCCATGGCGCTGGGCCARCTGAATGACAAAAAYCAACGCTGGTTGTTGAGGAAAGAGATCGCMGTTGGYGCYATCAATGGTTTRCTTTGGGCCATTGCTATCGCAATCGTCACTATCATTTGGTTTAACAGTTTTGCTTTGGGCATACTCATCGGCGCTGCAATTATCATTAATCTTGTCGCCGCCGCACTTGCCGGAGTCACGATTCCTATAGCCTTACAGAAATTTGGCATTGACCCTGCTTTATCGGGTAGCGTATTGCTCACCACGGTCACTGATGTGGTTGGTTTTGTAGCTTTCCTCGGATTTGCTACTCTATTCATCGTTTAATCATTATTAACTTCGGAAATCAGTATGTCAGGTAACAGCTTCGGAAAACTWTTCACCGTATCTACMTTTGGTGAAAGCCATGGCCCATCGTTRGGCTGTATTGTTGAYGGTTGYCCTCCTGGCTTAGAACTGAGTGAAGCCGATCTGCAAGGTGATCTTGATCGTCGCAGACCCGGTAAAASCCGCCATGAAACACAACGMCGTGAACTAGACCAGGTAAAAATTCTCTCGGGYGTGTTTGARGGTAAAACGACGGGKACYCCGATCGGCATGATCATTGAAAATACYGATCAACGCTCAAAAGATTACGGCAATATCATGCACCAGTTCMGGCCTGCACATGCYGACTACACCTACCAGCAAAAATAYGGTACCCGCGATTATCGTGGTGGCGGTCGGTCTTCTGCGCGTGAAACAGCSATGCGCGTTGCTGCTGGCGGCATAGCAAAAAAATACCTCMGACAACGTTATGGCATWGAAATTCAAGGTTACTTAGCCCAGCTKGGYCCCATCGTCACCGAAAAGTTAGATTGGGAKCATATGGAAAACAGTGCCTTTTTCTGTCCCGATCCTGATAAAGAGCAACAATTAGAAAACTACATGGATGCATTGCGTAAAGAAGGCAACTCAATTGGTGCCCGTATTAATGTTATCGCTCGCAATGTCCCCCCCGGTTTAGGCGAACCTATTTTTGATCGTCTTGATGCTGAAATCGCTCATGCAATGATGAGCATCAATGCGGTGAAAGGTGTGGAAATCGGTGCAGGTTTTGACGCAGTGACTCAAAAAGGCACCGAACACCGTGATGAAATCACACCTGAAGGTTTCCTCAGTAATAATGCCGGCGGTGTGCTGGGTGGCATTTCTAGTGGYCAAGACATCTTGGTCAGCATGGCGCTAAAAGCAACCTCAAGTTTGCGACTGCCGGGSCGTAGCGTCGATACTGAAGGTAATGCRATTGAAGTSGTRACCCATGGTCGCCATGATCCCTGTGTYGGCATCCGTGCCACACCCATCGCCGAAGCAATGTTAGCCTTAGTGTTAATGGATCATGTATTACGTCAYCGGGCTCAAAACATGGATGTCACTAGCGATACGCCTATAATTCCAGCACAAGCCTAGTCCAGCGAGCGTGCCACTTAGACATACGCCCTATTGGCGCTTATCGGGTTTTTACTTTTTCTATTTTGCCTCTCTTGGGGTATTAGTTCCTTATTGGGGACTGTACTTACAATGGTTAGATTTTTCTGCTCGCGAAATTGGTGAACTCACCGCTATCCTGCTAGCAACACGTATTGTCGCACCTAATATTTGGGGGTGGATTGCGGATCATCATGGTCAGCGTATGCGTATTGTTCGTTTTGCCAGCTTTGCTGGTGCTTTAGCTTTTGCTGGCATATTGCTAGACAATAGTTATCTGTGGATCGCTATAGTGATGTTGGTATTTAGCTTTTTTTGGAATGCATCATTACCTCAATTTGAAGTCACCACCCTGCAACATTTAGGTGAGCAGAGTCATTACTACAGCAAAATTCGTCTGTGGGGTTCGATCGGCTTCATCATTACAGTCATGATCTTAGGCTGGCTATTAGAAATATTTGATGCCGGCATCGTGCCTTATGCCTTGCTAGTGAGCATGGCTGCGATCTGGCTGGTTAGTTTAACCGTACCCGAATCCGCCTCACGCCATCTCAGCTTAAACCACCCATCTCTGCGAACCATCTTAAAACGGCCCGAAGTCATTGCCTTTTTATCTATCTGTTTCTTAATCCAAATCAGTCATGGTCCGTATTACACCTTCTATTCAATTTACTTAGAACAGCATCACTACAGTCGAACCTTAATAGGTCAATTATGGGCGGTAGGTGTGATTGCTGAAGTGGTCATCTTTTTGTTTATGCACCAATGGTTACCACGCTTTGGCATCCGCAATGTATTGCTTGTCAGTATTGTATTAAGCGTGATCCGTTGGTTAATTATTGGTTTTTTTCCTGACAACTTGGGGCTATTATTATTTGCTCAACTTTTACATGCTGCCAGTTTTGGCACCTATCACGCGGCGGCGATAGCCTGGGTACACCAACATTTTACTGGTCGGAATCAAGGTCGTGGCCAAGCCTTATACAGCAGTATTAGTTTTGGTGCCGGTGGTGCCATTGGCAGTTTATTCAGTGGTTATTTTTGGTTATCGCCCGGACCAACGATCACGTTCAGTATTGCTGCCGCCACAAGCTTTGTTGCGTTAATAATTGGGCTGATTTGGTTAAAAAATAGTCCTAGCAGTTAAAAAATTAAATTTATTGAAATATATTGTGTTATGCCTTCACATACCTTGCCACAATACATATACTAACCACTTCTTGGATTAAAGGAGTTCGGAAGGCAGACAATTTAATTGTCCACCCGACCAAGCGGCTATGCATTTTTCTATAAAGAAAGGGCTCGACTTACCCATTTCTGGTAAACCTGAACAGACAATCTACGATGCCAATCCCGTTAATTCGGTTGCAGTCTTAGGTAATGAGTTTGTTGGTATGAAACCAACTATGTTGGTTGAGGAAGGCCAACAGGTAAAACTCGGGCAAGCTTTATTCAGTGACAAAAAAAATCCCGGCGTACACTTTACTTCTCCTGGTGCTGGCACAATTAAAGCCATCAACCGGGGGGCAAAACGTGTTTTGCAATCCATCATTATTGAGCTTGCCGGCGATGATGAAATCACTTTTGATAAATATGAGCCGAATACGCTGGCCAATTTAGATCGTGATTCAGTCAAAAAAAATCTCTTAGAATCAGGTTTATGGGTAGCATTTCGTACTCGCCCATACAGCAAGTCACCTGAACCAGAGTCAACACCTAATTCAATTTTTGTCACCGCTACCGATACCAATCCATTGGCCGCTGATCCGAATCTTATTATCAATGAATATGCCGAAGACTTTGTTAACGGCCTCACGGTATTAAGTCAATTGACTGATGGGAAAGTATTTGTCTGTGCTGCCGATGCAACACTGCCTTCAAGTTCACAAGCCAATGTAGAAACGCATACCTTTTCAGGTCCACATCCTGCAGGTTTAGCCAGTACGCATATTCATCTGCTTGATCCGGTCAGTGCCAGCAAAACTGTTTGGCAAATTAACTATCAAGATGTGATTGCCATCGGCAAACTATTCACTACGGGCCAGCTGTGGGTTGAGCGAGTCATTTCCCTCGCCGGTACCTTAGTGAATAAACCACGCTTAATACGTACTCGCCTTGGCGCGAATACGGGAGACTTGGTGCACGGTGAAGTGCAAAATATTCAGTCTCGTGTTATTTCTGGTTCCGTCCTCCATGGTCACACGGCCAATAACTGGGCTGCGTTTTTAGGCCGATTCCATACTCAAATTTCGGTAATAGCCGAAGGCAACGAACGTGAGTTTTTTGGTTGGATCAAACCTGGAAGCAAAAAATTCTCTGCGTTGAACGTCTTTGTCTCTAAATTGCTGGGCAATAAGCTGTTTGACTTAACGACTTCGCAAAACGGTAGCCCGCGTGCGATGGTGCCAGTCGGCGCTTTCGAGCTAGTGATGCCGCTCGATATTCTGCCAACACAATTATTACGCGCATTGATAGTTAAAGATACCGACGCCGCTCAAGCACTAGGTTGCCTTGAGTTAGACGAAGAAGATTTATCATTGTGTTCATTCGTCTGTTCAGGCAAGTTCGATTATGGTCCAGCACTGCGAACTAACTTAACTCAAATAGAAAAAGAAGGATAATCATGGCGCGTTTGCGACGTTTCCTTGACCGACTAGAGCCCTCATTCCAAAAAGGCGGTCCCTACCACAAGTACTTTGCTCTTTATGAAATGGTGGATACGTTTTTGTATACACCAAAAGATGTAACTCGTGGCTCACCGCACGTACGTGACGGCATCGACCTAAAACGAATAATGACTTATGTCGTTTTAGCCACATTCCCCGTATTACTGATGATGCTGTGGAATACCGGTAACCAAGCCAACAGCGCAATGGCGGCATTAGGCATGAACGATCTGGATAACTGGCGCGGTTGGATATTAAACACCATCGGCATCGGTTATGACCCCAATAGCGTGGTCGCCAATATGTTCCATGGCCTGTTATATTTCTTGCCTATTTACCTCACCACTTTAATTGCTGGTGGTATCTTTGAAGTCATCTTTGCTGCCGTTCGCAACCATGAGATTAATGAAGGTTTCTTAGTCACTTCGATGCTATATTCATTAACCTTACCGCCATCAACGCCGTTATGGCAGGTTGCCCTAGGCATCATCTTCGGTGTGGTCTTAGGTAAGGAAGTTTTCGGTGGTACAGGTAAAAACTTCTTAAATCCAGCCTTAACCGGTCGTGCATTTTTATATTTTGCCTATCCAGCTCAAATGTCAGGCGAGGCAGTATGGACTGCAATTGATGGTTTCAGTGGTGCTACGCCATTAGCCTTAGGTGCTGAAGGTGGTATAGAAGCCATCACTGCCGCTGGCTTCACTTGGACACAAACCTTCTTAGGCTCTATGGCCGGATCATTAGGAGAAACATCCACGCTGGCCTGTTTATTTGGAGCGGCATTCTTAATCTATACCCGGGTCGCCTCTTTCCGCATCATCTTTGGTGTGTTCTTAGGCATGGTCATTACCTCATTACTGTTTAATTTAATCGGTAGCGATACTAACCCCATGTTTGCGATGCCGTGGTACTGGCACCTTACCTTGGGTGGTTTGGCCTTCGGCATGATTTTTATGGCTACCGATCCTGTATCCGCAGCGATGACCAATACCGGCCGTTGGGTGTACGGAGGCTTGATAGGTTTTATGGCCGTACTCATCCGCGTCGTCAATCCAGCCTTCCCGGAAGGTATTATGCTGGCGATATTATTTGGTAATATTTTTGCACCGCTGATTGATTATTTTGTCGTGCGTGCCAATGTTCAACGAAGACTAAAGCGAAGTTAAACACATGGCTGAGAATACAAAAAAGAAAGGGTTCATTAGCGGTCTATTAGCATTGCCAAATGATAATCCGAAAAAAACGATTTTCATCGCATTTTTATTATGCCTAGTCTGTTCAATCTTAGTATCAACCTCGGCGGTAATCTTAAAACCCTTACAGGTTGCTAACAAAAAAGCAGATATTAAGAAAAACATCTTAGCGGTGACCGGCTTATTAACAGAAGAAGCTGATGTTGATGCCATATTCGAGCAGTTCGAAACAAAAGTCGTCAACTTGGAGACCGGTAAATACCAAGATATCGATGCTGCCACTTATGATCAACGTAAAGCCTCCTCTGACCCCGCTCAAAGTGTGAAACTCTCGTCTAAACAAGACATAGCTGGCATAGGTAGTCGGGCTAAATTAGCCACTGTGTATGTGTTAAAAGATGGTGATACTGTTAAGCAACTGGTATTACCCGTCCACGGTTATGGCCTTTGGTCTACGCTCTATGGCTTTATCTCGTTTGATGCTGACTTTAATACTATTGGCGGCTTACGTTTTTATCAACATGCTGAAACACCCGGTTTAGGTGGTGAAGTTGACAATCCAAAGTGGCGTAAACAGTGGCAAGGTAAAAAAGCATTTAATGACCAAGGCGAATTGAAAATTGAGGTTGTCCGTGGCTTTGTCGATTACAAAGTGGCCGGTTCTGAACATAAAGTGGATGGCTTATCAGGGGCAACATTAACCAGCCGGGGCGTATCTAACTTAGTTAAGTACTGGCTAGGAGACCATGCTTTTGGTCCATATCTAAAAAACATGCGTTCTGAGATGGGGAATTAACAGATGGCAAGTCAAGCAAAATCTAACGTACTGGATCCGTTAATTGATACCAACCCAATCACCTTGCAAGTACTGGGTGTATGTTCGGCGCTAGCAGTCACCACGAACATGACGGCGGCACTCATGATGAGCATCGCACTCACYACCGTTACCGCTTTTTCAGGCATGCTGATCAGTTCCATCCGTAATCACATTCCCTCGACTATCCGTATCATAGTGCAAATGACGATTATTGCCTCCTTGGTTATTGTCGTCGACCAGCTGCTAAAAGCCTATGCCTATGAAGCGAGCAAACAATTATCGGTATTTGTTGGTTTGATTATCACCAACTGTATTGTATTGGGCCGTGCCGAAGCGTATGCCATGAAAAACCCACCCATGTTGAGCTTTCTCGATGGTATTGGTAACGGCCTAGGTTACAGCCTGATTTTAATGGTAGTGGCCTTCTTCCGTGAGTTACTGGGTGCAGGCAAGCTCTTCGGTGTGGAAATTATTCCTGTTGCCAACGAAGGCGGCTGGTATATCCCGAATGGTTTGATGTTATTGCCACCAAGTGCATTTTTTGTCATCGGTTTATTGATCTGGGCCATCCGAAGTTGGAAAAAAGATCAGGTGGAAGCGGCAGATTACCAAATTCACCAAGTACACCGGACGGAGATCCTATAAATGGAACATTATTTAAGTCTGTTCATCCGTTCCATATTTATTGAGAATCTTGCCCTATCATTTTTCTTAGGCATGTGTACCTACTTGGCTGTTTCAAAAAAAATTGAAACGGCTTTAGGTCTTGGTGTTGCCGTGATTTTAGTGCAAGCGATAACCTTACCAGTTAATAATCTTATCTATCAATTTCTCTTAAAAGATGGCGCTCTAGCTTGGGCTGGTTATCCAGACGTAGACTTAAGTTTTCTTGGCCTGATCAGTTTTATCGGCGTTATTGCCGCCATGGTTCAAATCCTTGAAATGGCCATGGATAAATATGCGCCAGCACTCTATAACGCGTTAGGTATTTTCTTACCACTCATCACCGTGAATTGTGCCATTCTCGGTGGCACCTTGTTCATGGTTGAACGTGACTACAACTTTGCGGAAAGTGCCGTCTATGGTGTGGGTAGTGGTCTAGGTTGGGCCTTAGCCATCACCGCAATTGCAGGCATAAGAGAAAAACTGAAATATTCAGATGTACCAGATGGTCTGCAAGGCCTGGGCATTACCTTTATCACTGCAGGCCTGATGGCACTCGGTTTTATGGCATTCTCGGGGATTCAACTGTAATGGAAATCATTTTAGGCATCGCCTTATTCACCACCATCATCATGGCATTGGTATTGTTAATCCTCAATGCACGATCAAAATTAGTGTCAACTGGTGATGTCACCATTGTCATCAATGATGAAAAAACCGTACATACACCTGCAGGTGGTAAATTATTAGGTGCTTTATCCGATTCAGGTTTGTTCGTTTCATCAGCCTGTGGYGGYGGCGGTACCTGTGGCCAGTGTAAAGTAAAAATATTTGAAGGCGGCGGTTCTATTCTGGCAACAGAACAATCTCATATCACCAAACGTGAAGCTGCTGAAGGTGAACGTCTTTCTTGCCAAGTGTCTGTTAAACAGAACATGAAAATTGAAGTGCCAGAAGAAGTCTTTGGTGTTAAAAAATGGCCGTGTACGGTTCGCTCAAACGATAATGTTGCAACCTTTATCAAAGAGTTAGTATTGGAACTACCCAACGGTCAAAATGTTGATTTCCGTGCAGGTGGTTTTATCCAAATCGAATGCCCTCCCCATGTGGCAAACTATAAAGACTTTGATGTCGCCGACGAATACCGTGAAGACTGGGATCGCTTCGACATGTGGCGCTTTCAATCGGATGTTAAAGAAGATGTGATTCGTGCCTATTCAATGGCTAATTACCCAGAAGAAAAAGGCATTATCATGCTGAACATACGTATTGCATCACCGCCACCTGGTGCTGATGACGTACCTCCTGGGCAAATGTCTTCCTATTTATTCAACTTAAAAGCAGGTGACACTGTCACTATCTCTGGTCCATTTGGTGAATTCTTCGCTAAGGATACAGATAAAGAGATGGTCTTCATTGGTGGTGGTGCAGGTATGGCACCAATGCGTTCACATATTTTTGACCAATTAGGCCGCTTAAAGAGCAAACGAAAAATCAGTTTTTGGTACGGCGCACGTAGCTTACGTGAAATGTTCTACGTAGAAGATTTTGATACATTACAAGCAGACAACGATAACTTCAAATGGCATGTTGCCTTATCTGATCCGCAAGAACAAGATAACTGGACAGGTGAGACCGGCTTTATCCATAATATTCTTAAGAATAACTATCTGAAAGATCATCCGGCACCTGAAGATTGTGAATACTATATGTGTGGCCCTCCAATGATGAACGCTGCGGTTATCAGTATGTTGGAAGACCTTGGTGTCGAAAGTGACAATATCTTCCTTGATGACTTTGGAGGCTAAGTGTCCATTTTTATCCCCACTTTTATTATTATCACCATTGCCGTGTTGGGCATGGCCGTCGGCGTATTATTAGGGCGTCCAGCAATTAAAGGTAGTTGTGGCGGGCTGAATCAAGTTGGTTTAGCTGGCAGTTGCAGTGGTGCCTGTAGCATTCAAGAGAAAGACCAATGCGCAGCTAAGAAAGCGCTACAAAACCAGCAGTAATACATAGCTTAAGCGGAGATCAAATATGCTCGATTCTTTAAAAGTTAGAGATTACATGTCAGTCAATAAAGTGACTTTCACCCCAGATATGGACATTTTACGTGCAATTTCTAAATTGCTCGATGCTAGAATATCTGGCGCGCCAGTATTAGATCAACATGGCAATATGGTGGGCTTCCTCTCTGAAAAAGACTGCATGCAAGTAGCATTAGATGCGGGTTATTACCAAGGTACTGCTGCTGGCAAAGTGTCAGAATTCATGACTGTGGGCATTGAATCTATCGATGTCGACACCCCTATCATTGAAGTGGCAGAGATGTTTCTTAAAGGTTCGTATAAACGTTTTCCAGTCGTCATGGATAACCGTCTCGTCGGCACGATCACACGTTCCCACATCCTACGTGCATTAGAGTACTTATCAGCACCTGAAAGCAAGCAGAAACCTGTCAAACAAACAGCTGGGGTTAAGCCACCGGTTCAGTTTTAACTCCGCTTATTCCTAATTTAAAAGACGCACTTTGTTGTGCATTGAAACTAAAAAAAAGCCCTAGACTGAAAGTCTAGGGCTTTTTTATTACTTGAAAAAGCTACTTTATAACTAGTCAGCTGTTTTCATGTAATGCTTCTTCAATGTCTTAGTGACTTGCCACATGCTTTTTAAGCCTTTAGGAAAGATCACATAATCACCAGGTACAACTGTCACCGCTTCACCACCATCTGGTGTCACAACAATCTCACCTTCTAAGATATATGAATGTTCTGTTTCTTCATCAAAATCTAAACGGAATCCTGTCACTGGGCAGTCCCAAATATTCCAATCTGCAATACCTAATTCAGCTTTACGAGCATCGCTTAGGTTCTTTTCTACAATAATTTCTGGCATAACAATCCTAATTCAATCTATTAATAAGTAATGCCAAAATCATGATTCCATGATGAACTATGGCATCCGCTATAGTTCGGCAAGCGAATGATAGCAAAGTTGAGTATTATTTTCTGTGTTTCTTAGATAATTTTCAGCTTTAAATTATTACTACACTGTATTTAAATTCTGCCGGTGCGTTCTAAACGTCTATTAACAACATAATGATACAACATAGCAAATAGTAGTTTTATCACTGGTAGCTTTAGGATAAAGGCTAATGGCTGCAACCACTTGGTTCGTTGCATTAAAATGATATAAGCATCAATTTCACTGACAATCTGACCATCTTCAGTTTGAATATGTAGTTCAGACAAGGCACGTTTCGGATCAATGCCTAGCTGACAAAGTTCGTTATCTTTATCTGTTATATCGAACCAATTCACATCCTCAACACGTTTTCCACTTAGCCATTCGTACCGCTTTCGGTCACGTATACAGCTTGGGCAAGCGCCGTCATAAAATATAGTGATATTGTGTTGTTGAGTACGCATCATATAGATATACACCTTACATGTACTCATATTACTCTTTAGATGATTAAAGAGTGTATTTACTTATGGCTGATTACAATCTCTGGCTTCTAACCTTGTTCGCGCTAGGTATGCCAAATTTCAGACAAAAAAATACCCAGACCTATAAAGGACTGGGTATCTTTAGTATAAAAGCCTGGCAGTGACCTACTCTCACATGGGAACTCCCACACTACCATCGGCGCTAAGTCGTTTCACTTCTGAGT
>NVRG01000005.1 GCA_002400805.1 Gammaproteobacteria bacterium | reverse complement strand
CGCCGATACCCAGATACAGGACAAGCTTCACCCCGATCGGCAGGTTTTTTAGATTCTGTTCGTTTCAATTCCAAAACTATCTCGGTCGACAGTGCTTGGGGTGAAGACGTAGAAGAGGTTATCAACCCTAAAAGCCCGGCAGGCTGGCAAATTCCTCTTTGGAACAGGTATAGCGCTCGTATTCGCCCGCAAGTATACCCACGCCCGGATATCTCTTTCGTAACCATTGCCGAAGGGGAAGGGGAGCGGCCGTTAATCGCACAGGAATGTCTCAACCCTGAAAACGTGTATTTTTATGCTGAGTCCACAAAAGAATCAAATACTGACGCTTGGTTACCCCGACTAGGTCTAGATGCCGCCAACATGCTTTCTCCTGATAGCTTACTGAAGTTTCAGAATGATCTCGATAAACCAGATAAGTCGAAGCTTGGAGATGGGGCAAAACGTAAGGTTAACGCTTCACGGGTCTTACCTGGGTATCGACGCTTTACCTGGCGATTAGCGCCTTCAGGGCAGCGTAGCTTACTGAATGCAGAACGGGGTGATAAACCGATATTCGCCAGCCTTGAAAGCATTACCTTCATGCGTGCCGCTAATCCACTACCTGACGAAAAAACTGAAAAAACTATAAAAAATATTATAGCGATGGGCGATGCTCTATCGGGCCCAGACACTCGGATAGGATATTGGGGCCCTGACGGTCAAGGTGGGCCGAATATTTCTGATGGCTCCGATGGAGCGCAAAGGTTCGGCGCCTTGTTGGGGGAGTTAAAAAAGGCGATTGATAGTAAAGATGAAAAACAAGGAAAGGCGATTTTTGCTCTGCTAAAGACGGCCGTGGGTGGAGGCAATAAGCAACAGTTTAGAAATATCGTGAATAAAATTTATGAGAAGTCTACGCCAGCGGTTGCGCTGACGAAAGCAAAGAAACAGTTTAGCGAATTTAAAGGGGACTACGGGAAGCTCACCAAGCTTCTTGATAAAGAAGCCTCACTTTGCAGCAAGTTCGCTGATGAAGTAGTAGTAGGAATCCAGCACAAAGCACGCCTAATTTCAGAAGAAGTTCGCTCAACGGTTGATCGTGCCAATAGTATGATGGAGGAGGCGGAGGGAGACAGGGAAAATATTAAAACCAAAGATAAGTTCATTGATTACATAACCGATGAAATCATGCTTGGTGTAGGACAAATTTTGGACGGCCCACGCGCTGATATAGGCGATTTACAGGGAGGGTTGGAAACAGCACGGGCAATAGTTCAAGACATTGAAGTGGACATTGAAAAAGCAATCATTCAGGGATTGCAACGAGTTGATTCAGCTTCGACCGCTTACGACCGAACCAAACCCTGGTCTGATTCCCGCCTGAAGGAGTTTTCGCTAAAACTACAATCCGAAGTTGACGGTATCTATGGCGACATTAATAGCGCACTGAGCGAAGCTCGCCAGAGGTTGGCAAGCGAGATGTCAGAAACTAGCCAAGCATTTTCTGCAATAGCCGCTTCAATTTTGACCCAAGTAGTGAAGGCACGCACATCGGGTTTACATGCGCTAAATGAAGGTGAGTTGCAGATACAGCTGAGTGCTGAGCAAGCTCTCGGGGCACTCAACACGTTTTATAATGACGACCTTAATACGGGGATCTATTTCCAGATAAAGGGTCAGATAGACAAGATACCCTCCAAAGAAAAGAAAAAATACAAAGTACCAATTGAGAATATGCAAAACCTTCTAAAGGCGATGCAAGTCAAGACTACAGCGGCCAAAAATAAACTTATCAAAAGCATTAAAATTGCCGAACAAACAGGGCTGTCTCTTGAAATAATACTAAAAGCCACATCCACTGACGTTAAAAGCATAGTGACTGAGACGTTAGGAATTTCGAATCAATTAGAGACCTTAATCGGTGCCATTAAAGATGAACCGCTCGAAGAAATAAGGCGTGAACTTAAAACGATCAAGGATAACACTGGTGGGTGGGTTAGAGAACTCAATAGATTTGCCAGTAACGTGGACGCAAAGATTAGCGACATCGGGGAAATAGCCGATTGGACGGTTGATCAAGCTAGGCAACGAATTAACGAAGCCGCCACCGAAGCTCGTGATATCAGTAATGATGCTTTTGTGATGCTCGAAGATGCGTTGGGGCAATGGTCAGATGATATAAACGTGATAAAAAATGCGTTTGGAGCTGGACCGGAAGGGGGGATCCCAACGTTAATAAAAATAAATGCCGTAAAACCAGCAGTTGAAACCATTCTCAAACCCTTGTCTGAAGATGTCTTTGTAAATATCAACAAAAACCGAAAAGAAATCTTATCTGAGCTGGATAAACTCGCCAAAGAAATAGAAGTTGACATTAAAAAGCTCAAAACTGGAACACTAAAAAGTTACTAAAGCCTCAAAGAAAGCGTGTGAAAGCCTTAGTAATACACTTTATGACGTCCGCAATGAACTAGAAAAAGCAGCTGCCGATTTCGTCACCGTCTATAAAGATAAATTTATTGAAGCATTCAAAACAAAAGACTTTGGGAATATTGAAGAAGCGGTAGGGAAATGGACTGAGAATATAGACGAGTTAAAGCATTTGGACTCTTTGGTAAAAGACTTTGATCATAAAATGCGAGGTGCCTACAACGAGGCTGGGCGGACAATTGAAAATGTACGTAATTTTGGAGACCGTTTGTTGGATCGAGCTGCGAACCTAGGTTCAGGAGGACTAGCAGCGGCACCAAACAGAGCTCTTGCTCTCTATTCAGCCGCCACCAGCTCTCCAGAAATCGCGTTATTACAATCAAATATTGATCGTCTACGAACGACCTTCAGAGACGTCGATGACATCATTCATTCGACAAAAGCCAATGCGCTTTTCGCTCAGCTAGGAGATGCACTAAAATCCATCGGGTTAGAGCTTCCATTTGATAAAATAGGGGATCAGTTTCAAATCGATGATAGCGTTCTTAAAGATCTCGACCTCAGTAAGGTGTTTCGAAATTTCGGTGGCTTAAAATTGGATAACCTGCTGGAGGGAGTGAAACTACCCTCAGGCGACCTCAATAACCACATTCATCTCAGCCATGACTTTGATACAAAGCAAGGGCGGGCCTGGGTTCGTTTGGCGGTAAATCTTCCATTACCTGGACGAAAAGTACTCTTTCAACTTGGTCCTTTTGCAGCCTATTTCCGTGACACATCGTTAACCGGTTTTGTCAGCCTTGAAGCCAACAAGGACAGTGAGCGTTTAAATGAAACAGGTGAGGCGGTAATCCGCACGGCAATTGTCATAGAAATTAGCGGCCAACAGATTGTCACCCTAGAAAATGTTGCTATTCGTCACACGCAAAAAGGCGGATTGGACTTTGAATTTGATCCGAAGAATATCAAACTGAACTCTGTCTTTCAGTTTGTTCAGGACACGTTAGGAAGCCTCTTCCCTGGGGAATTTGGAGGCCTGACGATCATTAAAGACCGCGGCATTCCCGTTGGTGTCGAGCATGAATTTACCATGCCGCCAATGAGCGCAAACTTTGGAACAAGCGGGTTCACTAATCTGGCAATTTCGAATAGATTCAAATTGCTGGCCTACCCTGATTTCATGCTCTCTGACCGCTTTAATCTCTCTCGGCCAGAGCAGCCATTTATTTTCTCAATCTTCATCATCGGCGGGACAGGTTACATTCAATGTGACACCGAATATCGTCCATCAGACAAGACACTTTCCGTTATTGTCGAAGCAGCAGCAGGCGGATCTGCCGCACTTGCCTTTGCATTTGGTCCAGTCTCTGGGGGTGTCTATATTACACTCAGCGTTGCCCTGAGCTACCGCAAAGTAATCGGTGGGAGCAGCGGAGGGTTATCTGTCTCTCTCGTACTAACAATTGGTGGAAACCTCAGCCTTTGGGGGATGGTTCATGTTTTCTTGGTCATTGTCTTACGCATGACCTACCAATCCAATGGGCAGATCGATGCCTTTGGCAGTTTAAAGGTTGAAGTGCGAGTGTGCCGATGGGTGAAGTTAAAATATCGCACCTCCGTTGTTTATAAATTAAGGGACGGCCAATCAAGTACGCAAATAACGCGTTCAATAAAAGTAGAGCCGGGGCCTGATCTCGCTAAACTTCGGGATAAAGCCAATAAACTAAAAGGAGTGAGGGTTTAATGACACTTGTTAGAATAATCCAGATTGACGCAGAACCTGAGCTACTTTGCTATCACGAAGGCGCGCAGGGGTTGACTCAACCCTTTGCAGTGGCAATCAGCCCGGCAGCAGAAGGCGATGACGAAGCAGGTGCCAAGGAACATTTCCAAACGGTACTCAATGGTACATCAGCAATAGATTGGTATAGCTATCGCCTTGAGCCAGGCATTTCCCCCAAAAAAGCAATTAGAGTACAGACAGCCAATGTCCCGATTATCAATTCAAACCCATCAAAACCGGATTCGGCATTACAAAAACACCTGATGGGTTGGCTCGATAAAAGAAAGGCAATACAAGGTCAATCATTCTACATCAGCAAAGAGCCTGATAAGGAAATTATTGAAGCAAGTGCAGCCTCAGCAGGGGATACCTTACGCTTAGCACTGAGCTGGGATGCGCCAATACCTCAAAATTTAGGGCTGATACATTTAGTAAAAGTCCCGAATGAGACACCAGGAATTCAATTTCTAGTGCCTATTCTACCTGGAGGAGCCGCCCCTAATGAGCTGTCAGTTGAGCGCATCAACGGTGACCAAGTACGATTGAAAGGTGATCTATTAGGGAATGGAAGCTCTGTAATATGCCAAACAAATGCGTTGCGTGCACCTCCTTCTAAGGAAGCTATAAAACCCGTCGACCAGGACACGGGGTTTCTCATCGCAAATAAAGACACGCCAACATTGCGCCGCTCACTACAAATGTTTGAAGAAGTGGGGCCAAGTCTATTCTGGACAACACCAGCTCTACAGGAATTAATCTCAAACGATAAAAAAGATCTTAACGCTCTGTCAGATCCCACCCTAAAAACAGTATTGTCTACGAAGCAAGTCCTGATGTGGTTAGCGGCGATAGGGACTGCAACGGCATTGGATTCAGTACTAATGGCATTAAAAATGCCAGATTTAGACGCATCTGAAGGATACCTTCTCGCACCGTTGATCGACATTGCTCTAGCTGCCATCACCCATGAAAATAAAGAACATCAAGGCGCGGATCTACGTCGGTTAAATGACGATCATTTACGGGCAGCTTTTAAAGCGGCTATTGCCACAACCCCATTGTTCGCTAGCAAAGATGATAAAAAAGTGATTACGGAACTTCAACGACTGCATGAGCTACCGACCGTCAGGAAACCGGGGGCAGCGACACCGGATCTCGACTATCTCAACAGTCTATTATTCGATTTTCAGGCATACGAAATAGGCGACGAAATAGACGACAAAAATATCAATTTTGCATCACTAACCCGCGCCCTAGGTGATTTGATCGCTACGTTAGAAGAGGAGGAAGGTATTGAACGTGTCATCCTAGCCATTATAAAACCACTCTTTTTTAGCTCCGGAAAGGATAGTTTTCTCTCGAAAATAGAAGAAGAACTGAAGAAAGAACATAAAGAAATAAAAGATTGGCATCTGGGTGAACCACAAAAGAAGTTACTGGCTAAAGCAATCAAAGCAGCATGGCTCTCTTACCATAAAAAGCTTAATGAAGGTTTTGATGGAGCAGAGGCTGTACGTCGTTCTGTGGGCCACGTCTTGCACGCGGCTCTACTAACAGACACTCCAAAACCTTTGAAAATAGCTAAAGTTGCCAGCCTTCTAAACAACCAACATTACTTCTCAACCAGAGTACTCCCGGTAAGCTCTACTAGCAAAGCCTCAGGGTTAAAAAAACTAGCTGAATGCCTTTGGCGACCCTCGAATGTTAATCAGTAGTGGTTAACGAAAGTTCAGGTAGCCGATCTAACCATTGCGCTTGACGATTTTTTCAAAACTATGACCGATACTTTAATACCTGTATCGAAAAATAAGAATCCAGAAGCATTACGACTAATGATTCCCGATCAATCGCCCGGCCCTCTTTCAATCCAAATTGCAGATGACTTGAGTCCAGAAACGCTTGAAGAGTTCGACGAGTCATTTAAGGGTATCGGTGTTTTGGTGCAAAGGCGCTTCCACTCCGAGGACAATAAAAATACACACTGGGCACATGCTAACTTAGTAGCGTTGTTAAATGGCGAAACAAAGGAATCAATTACAGACGTTACTTTACGACCCTTTTTCCCCGCTCTAATTGATAACCGTCGTGCTCTGTTTCTGGACTATCACGGTTTTCCCCTGGCAACACCCGCATTTGACGATACCCGTGTACCGCAAGACATCACGAGCGACAGTGAATTGGGTATGAGTAGATCTTTTTACCTTGCTGCTGATATCGATTCAAAAACAGAATTTGGAGGGTTACCTAAACTAGCTTATGGAGCTGAGTTTAGAACAGCAGCCTTTGCCGTCACAAATAGCGGTACCTTGCCACCTTTAGTTAGGGATCCAAATAAACCCCACCGTCCCAATAAACCCGGTAACATCTCAGATGACTTTGTGGGCAGTGAGGTTTATCAACGCAGGACAGCCATCGGGAAAATAACGTTGTCTGTTCCTGATGAATATAAGAAGGCAGCCGCCATTGTAGCAAAGGTTCAGCCTCTGTCTGCCGACTATCCACGCCAAAGCCTTGGATGCAGCATTAATAACATTGCTACACTGGATATTTTTCGCAACGTCGATGGCCAGGGCGCCATAAATTTGGGTACGGGTGAGGCTGCGGCAATTACTTTGCGAAATCTCGAATGGCAGGGCGATAAAGCATCTCTTATTATCGAAGTCATGCACATGACTCTTCAGGGTAATCTGCATGCACACCCCGTTGCGATTAAATATAGACCAGGAAGTGACGGAAAGCTGACCAATACAGACTTCTGCACTGCTTACGGGTTAGAAATGACAATTACCCAAAAAGTATTGTCATTGAAACGCAAAACGCTTAATCGAAAGGTAACCGAAGAAAAAACTCACCATACTTTCGCTTCGGAGTTATCCCCTGGACCGTACTGGCTACGGCTAACACTTAAGCCTAATGATAGCGAAGCATCAATCAGTTTCGATGATACTCTCACTTCAGCTGACCCTGGAAATTACTATGCTCGACCAGAGGCAGCTAGTCGGATTTTGATGACAAAGGATGAGGATACCTGGGCAAAGCCTCTAAGGGGGAAGAAAATCCTTGTCATTGACTTCCCTCGAGTTGGTTACATCGATTTTGAACGCTGGCACGCCAACCCCAATCTGCCAAAAGCGAACGGGTTGTCTGACAAGGTAGAAGATATTCTGATGATTGCATACTTGATGCGAGGCAGCATCGATCAAAATGCACTATCGAAAAACGAATCATCAATTGCTGAACTGCTTGAGCGTCTGCCAGACCCTGCCGTTCACAAGCTGCTAGTGACACTCATACCCGAAGATGACCTTCTGGAAGACACTCAACGAGATGGAAAAAAAGCAACTGCTGTGAGTATAATTCTTGATATTCCGGCTATACCTTCCCCAGAATTCGACACGAATACTGATAACCCAGATGAATACAGAAAGTATTTGTCTGGCATTAATACAGATCTACGAGCAAAAATTAACGTATCTGTAGGATCAGAATTTATTATTGATTCGTCTGGCGACGAAATCCAAATATCGTTAATGGAGGGAATGGTAGCCCGACTCCAGGTACGCCCACTGATTAAAGCATCTACTGTATTTCCCAAATCCACTTATGCTGCATTCGATGAAGGGATCGTTGCGCGAGCCCTTAGTAAGACAGTGATTGTGACAAAGGAGAAAGACGACGCCTCAACCGAAACCGACTGCATCATTTTTCCTGGCCCGGACATGGTGATCGAAACACTCGCAGATTCTCTTTCAGTAGAAAATCAAAAGGACGAACTTCGTCAATTAATTCCTGAAATGATTCTTTGTGACCCCTCTGGCCTAGATCGAGCTTATGCATTACGACTATCACAAGAGCTTCCTAAAGATAAAAAGAAATCCAATATCTGGCGAAGTCTTAGTCATGTTGAAATAGTCACCCAGCAATGGCGCTTTTCTGGACGGCCAATCTATAACTGGCCCACACTCCCCCAATATATAAAAGGGGCAAGCCCTGTTGTAGAGCTAACGACTCAAAATACAAAAGGCATCTTGGATTTTGAAAAAGAGGCGTTTTTTGACCGGGATAACGCAGATTCAGCTCATTTGACCAAACGCATTGAACCGCTTGCACCAAACGGCACCACTTCGACAAAAACAGTTGGGGGTGAACTGCAGCGCTTTTCATGGAGTGCCCCCACCGCCACAATGTTCCGACACCGGTTTATTATGCACTCACGCTATGCTGCGGCCATGGTTAAGGGCGTTCGGGAAGTTATTTCTTGGTCAACTGAAAATAACCAATCCCAATCGGATACTAAAAACTCCAGCAAGATTCAAGCCCAAAAGGGAAGTAGCACTACTTGGACATACCGAGTTGCTGTTCGTGCATCCTTGTCTCGTATTGAAGTGACTCGACCACAATTGCGCGCACTGCTTCCGTTAACAGCCCCTGCAGGGCATTTTGAGAAAATGAATGCACACCCGTGCCCTCCGTTGTTAGCCGTGCTAGAGGAGAAGCCTTCCGTTGATGGCGGGCTTGCGGATCGCGTCCTGGGTATGATCCACACTGGCGTGCATTTTGGGTTTCCCGAGCGACCAAAAGATACTGACGATTTGAAGGAGTGGACAGTACAGCCTCTGGACATTCGCAAAGAAATTGGCCCCAATCCGCGGATGGCTCTGCACCCTCTAGACGTCAAGGCGGGATTGTCTACTGTCCTTTCCCATGAAGGGCCCATAGGCCTTACCTTTGATGTTGATACAGCGACCAACCCTGCATGGGCAAACAGTCAACACCTCTTTACACCGAAACGTATCGGTAAAGAATCAAACGAATTATCGAAAGAGATGCATATGGGCGTTTCCTTAATGCGGATATTAGACCCTAGCTGGTGCGATGCTCCTATTGAAGAGGACCACTCCAACCTTGATATACGACGTAACTGGCTTATTAAATTCAAAACAATACCAACTAACGCTGAAGTGGTGGTTGGTATTGGCGATAAAACGCTACTTAAAGCCTGTGAAAACAATAGAACCCTTAAAATATGGAATAAAACGTTAGATACCGACACAAAAACCAATGACTGGTTCGACCTTTGCCTGTTGGATGATTCTCATGACCACGCTATTTCGCTATTACACCAATCGTTAGGGGAGGGGCGTTTTCGAGCAACGCTCCTTCACACACAGCAGCGGAAAAATACAGACGCAGGGGAGCTTATTACCTTGGGTTGCGACTCAACATTTAACGTCCTGGCTAGCATTCTTTGGTCAATGCCGGGTTTAGACGCTGATAAAAGCTTACCGGCTCATACACTAACCCCGCACTTCGTTGACTCTGTACTTCCAGTAGCTTCAAGTGCCCCCACAGACGTTCGCTGGGTCAAAACAATCGGCGACAACACGATGGTTTCTGTTGCTAGACTCGACAACACAGTGCGCAAGACTGAATTGGTACCTCATGATGCAATAAAGGTTGAATTGCTACCCCATGATGTAATAGAGGCTGAACAGGAAAAACCCAAGGTACTTAGCTTCACCATTAATAACAAACAGCTATGGTTAAAAGGGGAAGTAGCTGCACAAAATGTTCCTAACGCAACACATCGACATATGGCTGCAATTTTCACAGAGTATTTATCCGGGCCTGGTCGCCCGCTCGAAATCTATACCGGATCCATGCTAATGATAGGGCGAGATCTAAAACTTGAAAATGATAAAGTTTTGACAGCCATTAAGAATGAAAAGGGCAGAGTACGCCTACTATCATTTGAGACACCCGCCCGACCCGTAATGGCAAATGCTCAAAAAGAAAAATCAATCAGGCAAGAGTATAAACAAGCCTATTTTGACCGAAAAGCAGTAATCTCTGAATCCAGCCCAGAGGAAATCCGCCTTAGGATTTGCTTTGTTCGTAGTGATCCAAAGTCCAAACCCATAAGCGAGATTAAATTTAATTACAGTGTATCGGATGGAAGTTACATAGAGCAAGCAACGAAAATTGAAATTGGCGAAACTGCCACTACTACTTTGTTCCTAGACACAATTGAACTTGTTTTAACACTTCAGTCAGATGAAATTATTTACAAGACTTCTGCTGTTAATATTTTCTCTGACGGCAGCCAAAAGAAGTTCGATGATTTGGGGGTGGCTTTTAATGCCCCGCTAAATGATGGCTTTGCCATAGCGATCAATGCATATAATACCAACAAAAGCGAAGTTAAAGAACTGTGGGCTGATATCTCATGCCTTTTCAGTGAGAAGAAACCGCAATACAATGAATTCAATTTCGACTGGATACTCTCTCCAAACGCACATGATCAAGACGTAGTAGAACAAACGCAGCCTAAAGCCCTTAATAAAATGACAGAAGCCCAAGGGTTGGTTCAAATGATCAGTCCATCTATTCGTGTATTTTCTCCCAAATCATGAGGTTAATCAGATGTGACTAAACAAACAATAAGGAAACTCACCATGACAAGTGAAACGTCAGACCAGATAATCGCAGAATGCGCAGTAAAATTTAATGATAACCAAAACGACTGTAACCAGTTTTTAAAAGCTGTAGCTGCAAGTTTTTTTGACCCAGACTTGTTTTCTGGCCCCTGCATGAACGCAGATGCGATCATAGCGGAACTACAATCCAGCAACGACTGGACCAGTCTCCGAAAATCCCACCGAAATGCTATAAGAGACGCTAAAGCCGGGAAGTTTGTAATTGCCGGTATGACATCCACTGAGCTAGGCTCAAATCACGGGCATCTTGCAGTAGTAGTAGGTGATAGTGGCCAAAACTCAGGCACCACGTTAGTTCCTATTTGTTATGCTGGTAGTTTAAATGCAATTGCAAGAGTTCAAAGAAAGAGAGTATCTGCAACTTTTCCGGCGTCTTTAGCGCGAGATGGAAAGATAGAGTATTTTTCACGAACGGCCGACACAGAACCCTCCGTTAACTCTACAAGTCGCCTAGTAGATTTTGTTAGAGGATTACGTGTTGAAACGGAGTTAAAAAAAATTAAAGCATCTACTACTTCGAAAACAAAGAAGGCCCAAAAAAAGAAATAACTTTATACATCACTATTATGAGAACAAATTTTCATGTTAACAGTGGGTTCAAAGGTTACCTGAAAAGTTGTCCTCATAATACTTTCAACTGATTCTTACATCGATCAAGCTTCTTTATTTATTGTTTTCATAAGGCCAGTTTTTAATTATTGGATAAACACCTTTGTCGGCATTTATCCAAAATGTTTCATCCCAAAAGTTAAAATCATCAAAATCACCGTGATTTTGAGGTGATATATTCTTGATTCCGTATCTTGTTAGGTGCACCTGATTACGAATATTCGGGGGAAAAACAACCTCGGCTGTTCTCATAATATTAAACCAATATCCTGCGGTTCTATCCTCAAATGAATCAACATCCGCAAGGAATTCATCCAGCCAAATTAACAAACTTCCTCTTGGAACGAAGTCAAAGTACCCATTCTCATTAATATCCCTGTAAGGGTTCAAAGTTAAATTATAGAAATTTCTATTTTTATCCGCTCTTAACCAAGGAACGACAGATTTTTCTAAGTCCTTTATCTTGCAAGCAGCGGCCATATATATTACTTCATTAAAATTAATATTTGGAAACCTGGATAGAACATTATTGGCTATAATCGTACCCATACTATGACCAATTAATGTTTTTCGCGTGTTGTTATGGTTTTTATCAAGAAGATAGAAAAAATAATGTGCTGCCGTTTGTGAATCCTCTCTACTACCACCTTCAAATGCTTTCTGAGAATTCAAGACAAGGTCTGTTCTCCTTAACATTGACCCCCATGCCCCTTTTCCAAATCCATCAGCAAGCGGGGCAGTTACAAACTTTACAGGGTTCCAAATGGTTACAAAATCCAAAAACCCATGGCCAGAGGAATACTTCATGTTCTTATGTACATTGAAATTAGTATGTTTTTCTATTCTACTCTCGCTTTTTTCGGCTGCTTCCTCTACATTATTTACATATTTGATAGATAAATTATTCTGGCCAGCGACAATATTCCAACTTGAAGGAAGTATTCTGGCTACAGATCTTAAGGCATCTTCTGCAAAGATGAATGGGAATGAAGGAAGTCCTTTTAATGCGCTCCTTTCTCCTTGACGTATCATAAATAAATGATCTAGATAATTTGTGAACGGGCCTGATTTCCACGATATGAAAATTGGATACTGTTTCTTTGATAATATCTTTTTATACGTATTCTTAACTCTAGCCACAGTCGAGCTAAAGGTATTTAGCCCGCCATGGATATAAATAGTCATGGACAGGTCAGGGTTATTCTGTTTGAGATGAGAGAATTTACTAAATATGTCATCGATTTTTATTTTATATTCGGGAATTTTTTTATCATTTACATCTTTCATATAACCATCATTATCAATAAAGATAAAATGGTCGGACACATCAGTTCCTTGCAAAGAGTTAATTAAAGTGGGATCTTGGATATACTTTGTTGAACATCCACTAACAAAAATAACCAATATAAGCAAAGTGATAATATTTACTAAATTATTCATATATTTCTCCTTATTAGTCCTAACCTAAAAGATTGACCCTGTTTTTAAACTATGGGTAAACCTTCAGCATCGATCTGGTTCTCTATTTATGTACACGCAGTACATGTATGAACTTATCCTTTTGTAAAGTACTATAAAGCTCAGTTTCATCATCATTTTTCGTCATGATTTTTAGGTTAATCTTTCGTTCAATTCCACATTTATTTTTCTTTAATATTTTTGATCGCCGAACTCGCAATCAAAAATGGCTTTGTAACCTTCACCAGGAAGACAATAAGCACCTATTTTTAGCGCGAATTCACGTAAACCATGCATATCTACAACAGGCCGTTCATTTTTATTTTCGTGAGACATAGATTATTCCTTCAAGTTAAATCACATTTTCAACCTTTTTGTTCAAGTATGGTTTTAGTTCTTGACTCAGGTTATTGTGTAGAAATTGTTTTTCGTCTGAGATATCACCGTCGCGAATAACCGCCATATCTAATTCTACAAATTCATCACAATGAGCTGTAGGTAGACGACAGCCATAAAACTTAACTAGTGCATTGGCAACACCTGCATTTGTCAACCAATTATCCAGTCCGAAATACTCAGCTTCGAGGAGACAATACAAAACCGCATCAGATGGGTCTATCTCGGACTCGACAAATACGTCAAGTTCACCTCGCAAACAACTATTCTGTACTTGACCCAATCAGTACAACTACTGTTTTTCATTTCCACGTCCTCAAAATTTCCTTTAATTTAATCCTTGCAGCTCTTCGAGTTGAAACCATGTCCATTTCTATCACTTACGGAATGCTGAAAGTTATGTCGCCACTTGGGGTTGTGGGGACATCCCCTCTGGAAGTAACAAACCTTTCGCAAGTCATTGATATGTCGCTCTCCAAAGCATGAATATCAGAAATTGCTCGTAATGTAAGCGGCCTCTGAAAGCCTTATGAGACCAGAGCTGTAGCAATAAGTGTTACATTAGGAGGGAATGTCCCCAGCCCCCCCGCCATATTTGGCGAAGGGTATTTGACTTGCTGCACGGATTTAAAAATTGATGGTTTACTCGAACGAAAGCAACCTTTTGAGTTTGATTGTTCAAATGTCACCGTCCAATCATTCGGATCGCTAATAAAAACGAAACCGTAGGGTATCTCTCTACCGTTAAGTGCATGGTAACCGGCGGCACCAGGAAGGTGTCCCTCGTCCACAATGTACAAAACTGCTTCGCCTTGCACGAACTCATCGACRAGCGAATTAATATCGTTCCGATTAAAGCTAGATCCATGGAGTCGAAGGTTCCAGATGGAACCCCAGATTGGTGCAAAGTCTTCTTGAATCTGACGATTCACTGCTCGAATGGCTTCTTGTACCGCCCGATCCGACAGGTCAGAGAAGTTGACTATAGATATAGTTGGAAATGACATAGCTGAATCTCCCTTTCTATNAAAAATATGTGACTTAGAATATTCCATTAGGACTTAGCAAACATTGTCGTTCCACTGAACTTAAGCCCCTACTACCACAATAAATGAGCCTAGTTAGTAGTTAGAAAAAAACCAGCAGTTCTATAGATCCATTAGCAGTATGCCAATAACTAAAATATTGGCCGTATCACCAGGGTAAAGAAATCGGGTTCCGTCGCAAACAGTAAGACAACTTACTGATTCAGGGTTTGAGGTTGATATCAGGGGCACAACCCTGACAAAGAAGCGAAAACCTTGCTTAAAAAATTACTGAAAAACAGTACAGTTGGCAGTTTAGTTGGGCATAAGCGGCTTTCTGGGTTTAACCCCATAACCCTTACATCGTTAATGTAGTGCMTGGAGGAACCGGTGAAGATGCTCTTTACCCTGCCCTGAYGTTTATCGAGCATAGTTCTCAATGTGTGAGGCATTAATATTCTGCCAAAGGCTGGCATAGACTGGGATGTACTTTTTCTTCTGYGATTGTGGCGCTAGGTCCTGGAGTACAAATAGTGTTTTACCTTTTCGCCTTGGAGCAATAATGGMAAAAYYAGATGAAAYTCCAAGCRCCAACAGGCTTAGGTAATGCTCTGCCAGATTTTCTCGTGGGTAATGCCAACCKTCCATAAAACACCTCGTCAATTACGCACGATTACGCACGATTACGCACGATTACGCACGATTACGCGCTTTTTGCATATTTACGCATAGCACAGGTAATTGTGCGTAATTCAACTCAATAGCCGCTTATCACGTACAAAGGCATTGGCACCAATAAGGAGGCAGCTCGAACATAAGAATCGTAGGGTTGTTAGCGCCAGATAATCAATCGAACGTCTCTGCTCTACGTGAATAGCGTGAACTAGCAGTAATAACCTTACTTGGTAATGTAGAGGAGGCACTCATTGATTTATAGACAACCTCGTCCAACCACAGTTTTTCATCATCAAGATCACTTTCCTCCACGGTTGTCCACCAGACCTTCGTAAATAGATGACTGCCAGTATTCCTCGTCTCAAGGGTTCGTTGCTCCGGTACCCTTTTAAGCACTTTGAAATCACGATTACTGGAAATGGGAGCCAATGCGCTTTCAATCTCTTGTTCTGTATTTTTTGTATTGGATTAGTTCTCTGGGCTAGCCATTATCTGTTTCACTTCTGCGGCGCTGGAATTAGCATAGTGTATTAATTTTAACATTTCGTAAGTTATGCGATATTACCATAGCCCACAGCTTTCTGTGCTTTCAGAAGAATCGCCAGGTAAAGGCTTTCTTCATTTATATTAGACATTAACCCTTTGTAGGATATGTCCTACAAAGGGTTAGGAACGGATGATTCAAGGATTGAATATAGCTCATGGAATGAGAGCGACACGGATGCAAAACAGGATGTACGATTACCAAAAGGACTGGTAACGGAAGCGACGTATTTCAAAGGCACAGCGGTTTACCGCTGTGCCTTTTCTGTTTGGGGTTTTGCACAACCCCACATAGGGTGTCCCCCTTAATTCAATATACCGATAATTGGGTTCAACTACAAAAGCGGTATAAAACGCCCATAGGAATAGTTTTACTCATATCTTGTGTGTCTGCGAATGCGGATGAATGTACAGGGTCATTGGTTTAAATATCGTTAGCGTACGTTTCGGGTCGAGAGGACTTCAGACCCCGAATTCTGCAGTTTTCTCCTGGCGAAAATTTTCGACAGAACCAAAAATCAACACTTCAACAAAAAGAGGGGCTAAGGGGGTTTCACCCAGAGCCCCTCGCAAAACTTAACAAACGTCCGCTGTTTTGGCGCTTTCTAATTCGAATGTTCCAATGTTACCCTTCCTAGCTTGAAACTCTAATGCCTTCGCTGTGAGAGCATCGGCTTCACTTTGATCGCTAACGCCACTAGTGTAAGAAAATTGCAATACAGTATTTTCTGATTTCTTGGCAGACTTGCCCATATTGGGTTGGACTTGCTCGATATGGACAACAATAGGCGCGGGAGCGGGCTGATCCTGTATCCATTCTTTTACTATATTGATTAAATTGGCAACACCAACGGTTATGGTAGTTATTGCAGCAATAGTCAATATGGGCTCCAAGTTTACTGCTATGTCGCTATTAGCTAGCTCCATCATACGTCGATATTCTGATGCTGGTTTTTTTTGATCTCTATCGTGAATCATTTTCACCAAATGGCTTTGCGATCGAGAAAGTTCTAAGTGGCTTTCTATGAGCTGTCCTAGATGTTCGTTGCTGGAAGATGGAGCACCGCTGGTAACCACCCAATTCGATTCGCTGTCAAGTGTGACAGTAGCTTCACCTAGTAGATCAAACTTCGAAAGGGGTACGGCGGCAGACACTGTGGATACTTCAGTAAAATTAGCCAATTGGTTGCTACTATAATTTCCTGTGCCAATATAAAAGGTTAATTTTGGTTCAATCGTAACGGTAGCCCCAGGTTCTGGAGACCACGTTGATCCAATAAATCCATTTGAGGTTTGTATCCCAAAGGACATGCTAGAATACCAATCTCTTGCTTCATTCACTGCTCTGTTAAAGTTGCTAGACTGAAAAGCTAGAGTTCTCTCGGGTGACGACTGACCTGCGACAAGAGCCATTTCAGGAGCTCTTTTTCCACCGTCCGCAACATTGAAATATTCAGCTAACCAAACTTCTTTTAAATCTGCGTTGTTGGTAACAGAAGATTCAATTTTAGTATCTAACCCCACCGCGTGGTTACTTGCGCCAGCGCTGAGTACGTAGTTAACGGGAATCGTAAATGAATTTTTCCCGCCTTGACTACCTCCTATGATTAAAGAAGTGCTAGAGTTTGCATATACGTCTCCAGCTATACTGGATTTAGGCTTCTCTAAAAAACACCAAAATTTTTGTGTTCTTCCAGTTCCATTGACTAAGTAGATTTTATATTCCGTCGACATTTAATAATCCTTTCGCGTTTTAAATAAATTAGTGTGTTTTGATAAAGCTTTGACTGAACAACTCGGGAGCATCCCTGTGTTTTTTGTTTCTAGCCAAGAGTTAAGCTTTATTTTTTGGGGGTAACGATTTCAACGTTAGTATCTGATCCGATAGAAATATAGGATTTCGCTTTCTTGTTTATGCAAACATGCTTTGCATGTTTATTACACTTTCAATTCAAAGGGGTGCTATGGATTCCTGTCTTTTGTGAGCGCCAGGGGGTGGCGTTACCCGGTAACGTTTTTGATGTTTTCTCTTATTCTTGGGGTTATGCACCCATTCCCTCATAAAGGGATGAACTTAAAAACAATCAAATCCTTCGCAACGACGTACCGTGAATTCTGCGTGATTACGTGTATCGTTAGAAGGGAAATTTATGGCATTACCACAACCGAGTACGACGATTGCCTCGATTCTTGAATTTTCTATTCTCCCGTTAGGTACGGGTAAGCGCGTATAAACCTGAAACTGATTCGTGTATATACGACGTGCTATCATAAGACCAGCATCTATCTCATAAAGATCTGTAGCCTCTCCACCTATAATCCCTTTTAACTCTTTCGGTGTACTGTTTTGTATCGGACTACCTTGCGGATACAGGTAAAAAAAAGCACTAACTACCTGGCGTCCTTCATACTCAGCTTTCTCAGTTGAATACATCTTATCAAAACCATATCTGCTCCAGTGAATTAACTTATCTCCATTTTTTAATTCATACCGAAGGCCAATTTGTTCTGCAGTACCGGTCTGATTAGCGTGACGATTTTTTGCTGCTGGCGTAGCTTTGCATTTTTTACATTCGCAATATACGGGCATTTTTTCACCATTTTTATTGTTTGGATGTATCTCAAAAGTACACGGAATAGTGAATTATAGGTTGTAGCCTTGTGAAATCAATATCGACAAGAGTGGCGCCAATAAAGCCGGCATTAATCGGTTCAACGATGAGAATAATCGGCGAGTAAAAATCCGGCAGTGCAAATACCTGAACAACATAATCGAGCAAGACCATCGTAACATTAAACGTATTACCAACTCGATGTTAGGGTTCAAGAACTTTAGG
>NVRG01000004.1 GCA_002400805.1 Gammaproteobacteria bacterium | reverse complement strand
AATTAAATGTTCGTCTTGTGATAGATCTGAGTTATTAAAACGATCTCTTAAAACACCTACTGCAGCAGGGGCACCGCCAAATGAGAAAACATCGCCTGAGTCCATTTTAACTAGGCTGTAACGTGCACCGGCATCTAATTTCCACTTTTCATTTAATTCGCCTGACCATTCAGCAAATGCACTATAACGATCACGTTCAGCATCATTAAAACTTTCAATTTCGAAAGCGGCCATGTTGGGGTTGAATACAGTGGCATCATTGGTAGATTGATCAAAGTCTGCACCAACAGTCCAGTTGTCTTGTTGGTAACTAAAACTGATGCCACCAGCCTTAACTTCAGGAGTCACAAAACGCTGCGCCATGCCGGCGGTATTACGGAATGAAAAGTTATTCATTTCATGATCAAGATTTTGATAATGAAGACGTGTCGTTAACGTAGCGCCATTTTGTAATTCATTTTTAACGTTGGCTCGATAGGTTTCTCCGCGAACATAGATAATGTCCATAGGTAAAGCGGGTGTCCCCGTTTCACCGATATCCAGATGACTTACGGATAAATCAGCTGCAAAACCATTATTTTGAAAGCCGTAACTGATGTTTGCCGTATCACGTTCAAACTCAGTAGTACGAAGACTGCCGCCATCAAAGTCRGAGTCGTCRCCCCGATCWGCACTRCCRCTAAKCTGTAGACGATGATTTCTAYTGGCWACATTAGCCGTTAAGCTSGTYTGRCGWGTATGACCRTTGCTGGCATARCCTGCATTWGCTTGRCCATGAAATTCGACYTCGTCACCRCKGGTAAATTCAGCYTGGTTTGAAGTGACAGTCATGGTGCCGCCAATRGTTTCGATACCTGAACTTACYGGYGTTARGCCTCGATAAATKGCMACATTAGCTRTTTGTGACGCKGCGATATAGCTKAGTGGMGAGTCCATGCTGTTAGGGCCRACTTCATGMAGATTGGTGCCRTCAACCAGCACATTAACYCGATTACCAAATAAACCACGGTATTGAGCRATRCTGGTAATKGCACCATTTTTATTAACATTRGCGCCMGGTAAACGTTTRACTAAGTCACCGGYGTCMGCTGAGTTGTTGGGCAATATRGGAAGGGCATAGGGCGTATCTTCAGCAGAAACACCTGAGACTGAAATAGTTGGCAAACTGACATGTTCAGCKAAGACGGAATGACTCGTCACBGCGAGAACGAATAACGACAAAAGTTTATAACGCACGATGAGCTCCAAAAAAATTTTAACGATGTAAAGATATCGTTCTTTTGTATATGAAAAGTGTGTTTTATGATGATAATGTGTGTGAAATGACACAAAGATGACAT
This sequence comes from Gammaproteobacteria bacterium, assembly GCA_002400805.1. The sequence goes on along the minus strand of NVRG01000004.1, from coordinate 18,091 downwards.
TTTCGTGCATGTTACTGTGTCGACCACAGTGAAATAAATTGAAGGTTTAACGTTGATGGATGCCATCACCAGTTCATATATTACGGCTTTTYTTTTGGGGCTATTTAGCACCGTGCATTGCATTGCAATGTGTGGGTCAATTATTGGGGCATTAACTTTGAGTCTGCCTCAGGAAGTGAGAGAAAGTCAGCGCAAGATGCTGCCTTATGTATTTAATTATAATTTAGGCCGTCTACTAAGTTATGGCATTGCCGGGGCAATAGTTGGCTTATTGAGCTCACCCTTGATCGARTTTAATGGCCATTTGGTGCTACGTTATTTGTCGGTCATGGTCATGATTGCGATGGGGTTATATTTAGGCGGTTGGTTTCCTAAATTTGCTCAGATGGAGCGTATGGGYGCRCCAATCTGGAAAAGGCTTCAACCCATAGGTCAAAAGTTATTGCCGGTACGGACATTAAAACAAGCCTTTTTGTTAGGAACAGTGTGGGGATGGCTGCCTTGTGGATTGGTTTATGCCGCCTTAGCCGTTGCCGCTACAGTAGGTGAGCCGGTAAAGGCATCAATGGTCATGTTGGCATTTGGTGTTGGCACTTTGCCAGCTGTAATGGGCGCAGGACTTTTTACTGGCTTGTTAGCATCGATGGCCAGAGCCAAACATTTACGACAAATTGCAGGAATATTGATTATTGCCATGGCATTAGTCACGGCTTTTTGGCCGATGGATCATCATGCACATGATAACCATACCGGCCATGAGCATCATGTTTTGTAGGATGGACAGCATATGAAACAGATATTAGGTCAATCGCCACAAATTACYCACCTACTTCGCACTATTCCTATTATCGCAGCCAGTGATGCCAGTGTTTTAATTTATGGTGAAACGGGTACAGGTAAAGAGCTAGTAGCGCAKGCCTTTCATCAAGAAAGTGGYCGTAAAGACAAACCCTTTGTCATCATTAATTGTGCWGCCGTGCCMAGTGACGGTGTTGAAGAAGATTTATTTGGTYGCTGTAATGYTGASGGRSAYATTGTGCATCGCGGTAAATTACTGGCAGCAGAAGGYGGAACSGTWTTYTTGGATGAGGTCAATACTCTGCCSCTTGCGGTACAGGCRAAGGTATTACGTTTTCTAGAAGCCGGWGAGTGTCAGCTTAAGGGCAGTCATAAATTACATAAGGTTGACTCGCGGACYATAGCKGCGACGAGTATTGATTTGCAACAAGCGGTTAATAACGGCGATTTTCGGGCKGATTTATTTTWTCGYTTACACGTTGTGCCGATCTCCTTGCCACCATTAAGAGAGCGCAGTGACGATATCACTTTATTGTTACGTCATTTTGGCCGTGAGTTTGCGGGTAGTAACGCGGTCGTGCGTTATTCAAAAGAAGCCGAACATTGTCTACAAACTTATGCGTGGCTAGGTAATATCCGAGAATTAATGAATTTTTGTCAGCGCATGGCATTGCTTAATCCTGGCAAAATGCTTCGACCAGAAGACTTGCCGGTGGAAATGTTACCCGAAGCAGCGGCGAGTAATCATGCTTTCACTTTACCGCCTACGGGAATTAAATTGGCTCAGGTAGAGTTGGATTTGATCGAACAAGCCTTGGAAATGGCGGCCGGTAACCGTTCACGTGCTGCACGGCTGTTGGGCGTAAGTCGCGATACCTTGCTTTACAGGATGCAAAAATACGATTTGTAGTAAAGTAGCCGCTGATTTGATTTAAAGCGTTAGAGGCTGTCATGAAACAATATTTAGACTTGTGCCAGAGAATTATTGACGAAGGCACATGGATAGAAAATAAGCGTACCGGTAAACGTTGTTTAACGGTGGTTGATGCTGATTTAACTTATGACGTGGCTAACAATCAGTTGCCATTGATCACTACCCGTAGAAGTTATTGGAAGTCAGCCATTGCTGAGATATTGGGTTATATCCGCGGTTATGATAATGCCGCTGATTTTCGTGCTTTAGGCACCAAAACCTGGGATGCAAAYTCCAACGASAATCAAGAKTGGTTGAATAATYCGCATCGTAAAGGCCCWGACGATATGGGYCGAGTCTATGGTGTGCARGGKCGKCGCTGGGCTAAACCAGATGGCAGCACMTTAGATCARTTAGCCAAGTTAGTGACGAAYCTGTCAAAAGGYATTGATGACCGTGGYGAAATCATTACCTTTTATAACCCGGGTGAGTTTGATMTGGGCTGTTTGAGACCGTGCATGCATACTCACACYTTTTCACTGTTARGYGACACGCTTTATTTAACKTCATATCAACGCTCCTGTGACGTGCCYYTAGGATTGAACTTTAATCAGATCCAAGTGTTCTTTTTATTACAGATYATGGCTCAAATYACAGGAAATAAGGCTGGCAAGGCATTCCACAAGATMGTYAATGCCCATATCTAYGAAGATCAACTAGARTTGATGCGTGATGTTCAGCTCAAACGAACACCTTTTGACTCACCGGCATTACATATTAATCCTGATATTAAAACGCTGAAAGATTTGGAAACATGGGTGACATTGGATGATTTTGACGTGTCAGGCTATCAGTACCATGACGCGATTAAATATCCGTTTGCCGTGTAAATTACGATTGTTTAATCAGAGCGCAGATTCCAGGTGAGCTAGTGGAATAGAACGAAGACCTTCGCCTCGGATAGGGTGTATGCTTAAATCTAGGTTAATTAAGGAGGTTGTAATATGAACAAACCGCTTTTTATTAATTGGCAGGATGAATTTATTCAGGGTGAGCAGTTGATCGATGAGCAACATCGAGCCGTATTAGCCACGATTAACAGTTTTCATTATTTCTTACAGCAAGGACTTGGCATAGAGGCGTTGATGCCAACAGTGAATATTCTGGTGAGTTACCTAAAGTTTCATATGAAAACGGAAGAAGGCATATTGCGTGGAGCACACTATCCGGAACTGGCCAGTTATATTGCAATGAATAATGAATCAACGGATGAATTTATGGCGGTATGTCAGCTTGCCATTGATGAGCAAAGTCCAGATGGATTATTACTGTTTTTGAAAGAGTGGTGGCAGTCTCATTTAGAAATGCACGAAAAAACGACACCTTATATAGTTAATTATACGGGCCAGTATTGCCGCCTAGATTGAAAGTAAATTTACCGTTTAAGACGACGCATAATAGTTGCTGAGCTAAGAAAGTGAATCGACATTGTTTCAGCCATATTTTTTTGTTAAAAATAATTTGCGAAACAATCTTTTGATACGAAAGCATAGGACGCGTTATAACTTGCCTGTTTCAGCAAAAGATACTGACTCGCCATCACCAATCACAATATGATCTAAAACACGAATATCTACTAGCTCAAGCGCTGTTTTTAGCCGCTGGGTGATTTGATAGTCGGCTTCACTTGGTTGTGCGAGACCTGAGGGATGATTGTGAGCAAAAATAACGGCAGCGGCATTATGGGCAAGCGCTTGTTTTACTACCTCGCGAGGGTAAATGGCCGCACCGTCTAAAGTGCCACGAAAAAGCTCTTCATATTTTATCATTCGGTGTTTATTGTCGAGAAATAAACATGCAAATACCTCGTGTGGATAAGCCCTTAAGCGTTGTTGTAAATACTGTTTGGTCGTCTTGGCATCAACTAATACATCACCGCGCATTAAGGTAGATTCCATATGGCGATGGCTCATTTCCATTACTGCTTGAAGTTGCACATATTTAGCTGGGCCAAGGCCATGTTGTTGGCAGAACTGTTTTAGATCCGCTTCAAGCAATGCGCGCAGGCTGCCAAAGGCGTTAAGTAAGTCACGAGCCAGATCAACAGCAGATAAACCGGTAACGCCCGTTCGTAGAAAAATAGCGAGTAACTCGGCATCAGATAGGGCGTGAGCCCCAAGTTGTAAAAGTTTCTCTCGGGGTCTTTCATTGACCGGCCAGTCTTTGATAGTCATAAACATCATCCTTGAATTTATTTGACGTAGAAACAAATATAGCAGGGTCTTTTCAGTAAAAACAATCACTTGTTTTGTATTGTAATGATAAAAAGAGTATTCTATCTACCCTTTTTTATAATGAAAATTCATGGCCGGTAAACTCTATATAAAGACCTTTGGTTGTCAGATGAATGAATATGATTCATCCAAAATGGCCGATGTCCTCGCCGCTTCTCATCAGTTGGAAATCACTGATGTAGCTGAAGATGCGGATGTATTATTACTTAATACTTGTTCGATTCGCGAAAAAGCACAAGAGAAAGTATTCCATCAATTAGGTCGCTGGAAGCGCTGGAAAGATGAGCGCTCAGATCTCGTTATTGGTGTGGGTGGCTGTGTGGCAAGCCAAGAAGGTGATGCGATTCGTCGACGTGCGCCGTATGTTGATTTGATCTTTGGCCCGCAAACGCTGCATCGTTTGCCGAGCATGTTGGATGATGTCAAAAATAGCCGCAAACCACAAATAGATATATCTTTTCCAGAAATTGAAAAATTCGACAATTTGCCTGAAGCCAAGGCCGATGGACCTACGGCATTTGTATCGATCATGGAAGGCTGTAGTAAATATTGTACGTTCTGTGTGGTGCCCTATACCCGAGGTGAGGAAGTCAGTCGTCCCGTTGATAAAATCTTGACTGAGATCCGAGGTCTTGCCGCACAAGGTGTGCGTGAGGTCAATCTATTAGGCCAGAATGTTAATGCCTATCGCGGGGAATTAGATGATGATGAAACGGCTGATTTAGCCTTGTTGATTCATTATGTGGCGGCGATTGATGGCATAGATCGCATACGCTTTACCACTTCGCATCCGGTCGAGTTTTCCGATAGTTTGATTGATGCTTATGCCGAAGTGCCAGAGCTGGTCAGTCACTTACATCTCCCCATTCAGTCAGGTTCAGATCGCATTTTAACGATGATGAAACGTGGTCATACGGGTTTGGAATATAAGGCTAAAATTCGCCGCCTGCGTGAAGTTAGGCCGGATATTAGTATGTCGAGTGATTTTATTATCGGTTTCCCCGATGAGCAAGATGCTGATTTTCAAGCAACGATGGATATGATCAATGATATTGGCTTTGATCATTCCTTTAGTTTTATTTATAGCGCCCGGCCGGGAACACCTGCCGCTGCCTTTATTGACTCGGTGCCTGCTGAGGTTAAAAAACAACGATTGCAAACAGTACAAACTCGATTGTTAGAATTGGAAGCGGCCCATAGTCAAGCGATGCTAGGATCGACACAACGTATCTTGGTGGAGAAAAAAGCAGATCGTAATGACGGTGAAGTGATTGGCAAAAGTGAAAATAATCGCTCGGTGGTCTTTGTGGGCGATGAGACATTGATCGGTAAGTTTGTTGATGTAAACATTATCGAAGCATATTCTAATTCGCTACGTGGTGAATTACTGGCCGATAGCAATATCAGCTAACCTTTCTAGGAATTTTATTAGTGACGACAACTTCTCCCGTGCGGGATAGTATTAGTTTTGAGTTAAGCCCAGCAGATAATCCTCGATTAGCCAATCTTTGCGGTCATTTAGATGAGCATATCCGAATGATGGAGCGAAGTTTTGGTGTTGAAATTAATAATCGAGGCGTTAAATTTCAAATTATTGGCAAAGCTGAAAAATTGGCGGATGTGCAGGATGTAATCCATGAGCTCTATGCTGAAACAGCAGACAGCGTATTAGTGCCTGAGCAAGTGCATTTAGCGATACGCCAAATGGGTGCTGAAGATACGCATGCACCGGTTGAACAAAAAGAGATAGTGATTAAAACCAAGCGTGGTTTGGTCAAAGCGCGTGGTGAAAATCAACAAGCGTATTTACAGCGAGTAATGACGCACGATATTAACTTCGGCATCGGACCGGCCGGTACCGGTAAAACGTATTTAGCGGTGGCTTGTGCAGTAGAAGCTTTAGAGCGCGACTTTGCTCGGCGTATCGTCTTGGTACGACCTGCGGTGGAAGCGGGAGAACGGTTAGGTTTCTTGCCTGGTGATTTGGCCCAGAAAGTTGATCCTTATTTACGTCCTTTATACGACGCTTTGTATGAAATGTTGGGTTTTGAACGTGTGGCCAAATTAATAGAACGTAATGTGATTGAAGTTGCACCGCTTGCTTATATGCGTGGTCGGACGTTAAATGAATCATTCATTATTTTAGATGAAGCGCAAAATACCACCACAGAGCAAATGAAAATGTTTTTGACACGTTTAGGGTATAACTCTACCGCGGTCATTACCGGCGATATTACTCAGGTTGATCTGCCAAAATCACAAAAATCAGGCCTACGTCATGCGATGGAGGTATTGAAAGGGGTTGAGGGTATCGGTTTTACTTTCTTCCAGGCTAAAGACGTCGTAAGACATTCCTTGGTGCAAAAAGTTATTGTGGCTTATGAAAAGGCTGAAAACGCATAAAATGGCCACTACGGTTGATATACAGCTTGTTTGTGAGGGTACGGTTCCACCAGAGACAGACTTTCAACGCTGGGTTGAAGCCGCTTTAATCGACGTGTCCGAAGAGTGTGAACTTAGCGTGCGCTTGGTTGATGTGGATGAAAGCGGCGAATTGAATTCTACCTATCGAGGCAAAACGGGGCCCACCAATGTATTGTCATTTCCATTTGACGCCCCCATACCCATGGAGCCGCGATTATTAGGTGATTTGGTTATCTGTSGTGCKGTGGTGGAATCAGAGGCRCAACARCAACATAAARCAGTGARYGAYCATTGGGCGCATATGGTGATTCATGGTTGCTTACACTTATTGGGTTATGATCATATTAAAACGGACGAAGCGGAACAGATGGAAGCGTTAGAAATAACAATTTTGCAATCATTGAATATTGATAATCCTTATCTTGATCAAGCGAGCAGCAAATGAGCGACGGACGACCGAGTAGTTCAAGCAATAAACAATCTTGGMTCAAACGATTAAGTAATATTTTTYTTGAGCCTGAAGACCAAGCGCARCTGATCGATTTAATTCGTTCAGCAGCCAAACGTCATATTCTMGATGCGGAAGCCTTRGCCATTATTGAAGGYGCCTTGAGTGTCTCTGATATGCAAGCACGCGATATCATGATCCCACGATCTCAGGTGGTAATGGTGTCTAAARCTGCAACTGCTGAAGAAACCTTAAAATTAATTACCGAAACAGCTCATTCCCGTTTTCCGGTGATAGATGATGACCGTGATGATGTCATCGGGATTTTATTAGCAAAAGATTTGTTATCGGCGGTGGTTGCAAACAGTAAATTTGACTTTGATTTACGTGAATTATTACGTCCAGCGGTATTTATTCCTGAAAGTAAACGTTTGAACGTGCTGTTACGAGAATTTCGAGCGCGGCGCAACCATATGGCCATTGTAGTCGATGAATACGGCGGTGTGGCGGGCATTATTACCATTGAAAACGTACTGGAACAGATCGTTGGTGAAATCGAAGATGAGCATGATATTGATGACGATGCGCCTATTCTTAAACGTAGTGAGACTAATTTCACTATCAAAGCCTTAACTTCGGTGGAAGACTTTAATGAGTTTTTTGCAGTGGATTGGAATGATGATGACTTTGATACGATTGGCGGTTTTGTGGTGAATCAATTTGGTCATATGCCGAAGCGAGATGAGCAGGTAACTGTTGCACGCTTCCAGTTTACCGTGGTGCGAGCCGATAATCGTCGTGTTCATTTGCTCGAAATGGAAATATTGCCTGAAACTGAACAACAGGACGACGATACGGAATAATGCAAACCTCCGTTTTTCAAGGCTGGTTAGGACAGAAAGGGAATGCTGTTGCTCTGATAGCGGGGGCGATCTTACCGCTATCCTTTTCCCCTTTTCACTTTTATCCACTGGCTATTGTCAGTTTGGTGCTGCTTTTTGCTAGTTGGCAAAATATGTCGGCTAGACAAGCTGCATGGCGAGGCTTTCTATTTGGCATCGGCATGTTCGGCGTTGGCGTATCTTGGATTTATGTGGCCATCCATGATTTTGGTCAAGCCAGTGTCTTCTTAGCCGGCCTATTAACGGCTTTGTTTGTCTGTTTTCTGGCTTTATATCTCGCTGCTTTAGCTTGGTTAATTAAACGTGTCAGTGGGCAGATGTTAACGAGCTTGGACATGGTGTTGTTATTGCCGGTTGCATGGCTGGGTTTTGAATGGTTTAAAGCCTGGTTTTTGACTGGRTTTCCATGGCTAGAGTTAGGCATAAGCCAAATTGAYGGCCCTTTAGCAGGTTACACGCCTGTSCTTGGCGTTTTGGGCGTATCTTGGCTGGTTGCTTTGACCGCGGGCTTACTGCTAGTGGTACTGCAAACTCGGCGATGGTGGTTAGTATTGCCTGTTATGGCAATTTGGGCTGGCGGTAGTGCATTGCAGTCGTATCAATGGACATCACCGAAGGGTGAAGCAATAAAAGTCAGCTTGATCCAAGGTAATATTCCTCAAGCAATAAAATGGAATCCGGAGCAGTTATTTAAAACGTTAACGTTGTATCAAACGCTGACTGAGCAAAACTGGGATAGTGACTTGGTGATCTGGCCTGAAAATGCGGTCACTATTTTTCATCATCAAGCAAAAGAACATTTCTTAGATCCTTTAGCGATTTTAGCTAGAAATAACGAAACAGATATTTTGTTAGGCTTGCCTGYGATGCAACAAGGTAGCCGGAATTATTTTAACAGTATGATGCTGCTTGGCCAGGAAGATGCCTTCTACCACAAACGCCATCTCGTCCCCTTTGGTGATTATGTACCTCTGCAATGGTTACGTGGTTTGATTCAATTTTTTAATTTACCGATGTCATCATTTGTTTCTGGAGAAGAAGGCCAAGCCTTATTGCATGCTGCAGGTCACGACATTGGCATATCGATTTGTTATGAAGATACGTTTTCGGCTGAAGTCTTAACAACTGTGCCGGAGGCTAGCCTATTGGTTAATGCGACTAATAATGCTTGGTATGGTGATTCTTTTGCACCGCATCAACATTTGCAGATTTCACAAAACAGAGCATTGGAAACAGGCCGCCCAGTGTTGCGAGCCACAACCAATGGTATTTCGGCGTTGATTAACTTTGACGGCCAATTAATCGGTCAAACAGCACAGTTTGAAAAAGCCGTGTTATCGGGAGAGGTACAGCCGCGGCAGGGAGCAACAGCCTATGTGAGTTATGGTCGATGGTTGATACTGTTGATAGCGCTGTTCATGTTGATGGTGTGGGCGTATTATCGTCGAACACTTCATTAAATAAAGTAGATAAAGCAGAGAGTAATGCAGATCCTGACCATACAGCGCATTTTGGGTATTTTGTTAAGCCTGTTTAGTGTCACGATGTTGCCACCTCTCGCCATTTCTTTACTCTATCAAGATGGCGCCGCGCAAGCATTTTTAACGGCTTTTGTGGTGTTATTGGTAATCGGTGGCTTGATTTGGTTCCCGGTAAGACAGCACCGTAAAGAATTAAAAATTCGTGATGGTTTTCTTGTCGTTGTGATGTTCTGGATAGCCTTGGGCTTATCTGGAGCCTTACCGTTTTTCCTAACCACTTACCCTGCGATGTCATTTACCGACGCAGTTTTTGAATCGATGTCTGGTTTAACAACGACAGGGGCAACCGTGTTAACTGGGCTTGATTCCCTGCCAGAGGCCGTGTTGTTTTATCGTCAATTTTTACAGTGGTTAGGCGGTATGGGTATCGTGGTTTTAGCCGTAGCCATATTGCCATTACTCGGTGTCGGTGGCATGCAGCTCTATCGTGCTGAAACACCGGGGCCGATGAAAGATGCCAAGCTTACGCCACGGATCACCGAAACAGCCAAAGCCTTATGGTATATCTATCTGTCACTGACTGTTGCCTGTGCGATAGCATTTCATTGGGGCGGGATGAGTTGGTTTGATGCGGTTGGCCATAGTTTCTCTACGGTTGCTATAGGGGGGTTTTCTACCCATGATGCCAGCATCGGATATTTTGATAGTGCCACTATTGAAATGATTACCGTGGTATTTATGTTACTGGCTGGGATGAACTTTTCTTTACACTTTCTTGCTTGGCGTCACCGCAGCATTCGTCATTATTTGGCAGATACAGAGTTACGAGTTTACTTATCGATTTTGGCCATAATTTCAGTGATCACCTCAGGGTATTTATTTTTTACCCATACTTTTGAAAATCCATGGACGGCAGTGCATCAGGGGGTATTCCAGGCAGTGTCAATCGGTACCACGACGGGTTTTACCACCACAGATTATTATCTCTGGCCTGGCTTCTTACCGATTTTATTGTTGATGTCGAGCTATATCGGCGGGTGTGCAGGCTCGACGGGCGGTGGAATGAAAGTCGTTCGCGTATTATTGCTATTTAAGCAGGGCTATCGTGAGGTCTTACGTTTAATWCACCCCAATGCGATATTTGCGATAAAAATTAATAATAAAGCCTTATCCAATAAAGTGGTGGGCGCTGTTTGGGGTTTTTTTGCATTGTATGTATTTTGTTTTAGTATCATACATTTGTTTTTGATGGCTACCGGCTTAGATGTGGTGACATCATTTTCGGCGGTGACGGCATGTTTGAATAATTTAGGTCCAGGCTTAGGTGCAGTTGGCGCTAATTACGGTGATATCAATTCGCCMGCGAAGTGGATGTTGTGTGTGGCCATGTTATTAGGCCGYCTAGAGATCTTTACCTTATTAGTGGTGTTGACACCGGCATTTTGGAAAAGATAAGCATGYCCTTAMAAGMAAAATGGGATGCCATMTATAGCCAGMRAGMAGGTGAAGYAACKGCGGCCASGGTATTGATAGAAAACCARCACYTGCTGCCAYCRTCRGGTAAAGCSTTGGATTTAGCGTGTGGTATGGGKGGYAAYGCTAAGTTGTTGGCTRAGTCAGGCTTGGATGTRSTTGCKTGGGATCTTTCATCGGTAGCGATAGCGCATYTACAACAAGAGGCAAAAATACAMAAGCTAGCMATARACGCACAAGTKCAGGATGTCATTGATAAYCCRCCGGACGCGCACAGTTTAGATGTATTGGTAGTAAGCTTTTTTCTAGATCGTGAKCTTTGTRCAACWTTGATYGATGCACTYAARCCTGGYGGATTGCTTTTTTATCARACGCATTGTCGAGAHAAAGTCAGTCAGATYGGCCCRTCAAATCCTGAKTATTTATTAGCSGATAATGAACTATTAAGTTTGTTTTCAGGTCTTARGCTYAGAGTGTATCGTGAGGAATCTGTACTKGGTGATCATCWGCAGGGTTTTCGTAATCAAGCCTTTTTGGTGGCAGAAAAGTAAAAGTAAGYATTGCGGTGTTATARTTGATGAGAAATAAAGCTTGCTGTAACGATAGTTGATCAGTAAAATTACGCGGTTCACAAGCCCACATTTTAAATCTGTGGTGTAAATTTTTAGAAAACAATAGACGAGTACAGATATGAAAGCGGATATCCATCCAGAATATAACGAGATTGATGTTACCTGTAGCTGTGGTAATACCTTTAAAACTCGCTCAACACGTAGTAGCGCTTTGACTTTGGATGTATGTGCAGAATGTCATCCGTTCTACACCGGTAAGCAAAAAATGATTGACACTGCTGGTCGAGTTGATAAATTCCGTCAAAAATACGGTAAATAATTATAAGGCCTGTATGGTCAAAGCAAGGATTAGTTTGAACATGTTTGTACTAAATCGTACAGGTCGTGAATTATTAAAAAGCCTCTGCCGTTTGGTAGGGGCTTTTTTGTTTTTGTGTCTAGCCGCTTGTGCACAGAACCCTGTAACGGGTGAGCATGACTTTGTGATGTTGAGCGAAGACAGTGAACTCTCGATTGGTCGCACAAACCATCCAAAAATAATTGCGCAATATGGTCGTTATAAAGACGAGGCTATACAAGCTTATGTGCAGTCCGTTGGTGATCGATTGGCTACGGTGAGTCATCGTAAAGATTTGATTTATCGTTTTACAGTGCTCGATTCGCCGGTTATCAATGCGTTCGCACTTCCCGGGGGGTATATATATATAACTCGTGGTTTGATGGCTTATTTGAATTCAGAGGCGGAGTTGGCTGCGGTATTAGGTCATGAAATTGGTCATGTTACTGCTCGCCATGGTGTGCGCCAACAAAGTGCGGCTCAGGCTGCCAATATTGGTTATACCATCGGTGCGCTTTTATTTCCTGAATTAAGAGGTGGACCATCACAGGAGGTATTTAATATTCTGGGTGGCGCCTTATTAAGCGGTTATGGTCGAGAACATGAATTGCAATCTGATGGCTTGGGTGCTGAATACTTAGCACGTTCAGGCTATGAACCTCAGGCGATGTTAGACGTTATTCGAGTATTAAAAGTACAAGAAACCTTTGCTGCAGCACAAGCAAAAAAACAGGGCCGTGAAATTAAAGGTTATCACGGCTTATTTGCGAGCCATCCTGATAACGATACTCGACTGCAGGAAGTTATTGCTTCTGCAGATAAATATGCCTATGTAAAAAAGGGCAAGATTGCTAGAGCAGAATATTTGCAGCGTATTCAAGGAATGACCTTTGGTGATAGTGAAGAACAAGGGATCCGTTCAGAGAATCATTTTTATCATCGTGATATGGGCTTTGCTCTCGATTTCCCTCGAGGTTGGCAAATTAATAATAAACCAGAAAGTTTGCAAGCCGTTTCAGCAGGCGGAAAAGCGATGATAGAAATGGGCGTTGCGGATATTAACCGCAAAGTTTCACCGAAAGACTTTATCAAACAGCGTTTAAAAATTTCGAAACTGAAATCTGGACAACATTTAAATTCGCATGATTTAGAAGGTTATACCGGATTAGTAGAAGTACAAAATAAGCAGGCCCGAGTTGCCGTTGTTTATTTGCGAGATCGCGCTTTTATCTTTTTTGCCAGTGTACAAGACAGCAAAACATTTACTCAGTTTGATCGCGAGTTTATTAATACCGCCAAAAGTTTCCACGCATTAAAAACAGAAGAGTTTGAGTTGGCAAAAGCGTTGAAATTAGAGATTGTTACTGTGAGCAAGCATGATAGTTATACTGCTTGGGCAGCACAGACACGTATTAGCAATAGTCCGCTACAGCAATTAAGGTTGTTGAATGGCCATTATCCTGCTGCAGAATTGATCTTAGGCCAACAAGCGAAACGTGTTAAATAAATAGCCTTAGAATAAATCAATGACAGGCGTACTTTGTTGCCCTGAAGTATTTTGATTATTTACTGCCGTGGTTACGGGCACCATTTCATCGGGAACGTATTGTTTGCGGAAAGTTTCGTATATTGCATTTCCAGCATTAGGCTGGGCAAGCAATCCTGTTTTTGGATCAATTTTTACCGTAACCATATCAACCGGTTGTTTTAAAGGTTCGTCCGGTACATCTTTCAAAGCAACTTTCATAAAGTCGATCCACATTGGCAAGGCTGCCCTACCTCCTGTTTCATATTTTCCCAATGATTTTGGCGAGTCAAAGCCTACCCAACTAATGGCGACTAGTTCTGGGTTAAAGCCATTAAACCAAGCATCTACTTGATCATTGGTTGTACCCGTTTTTCCTGCAAGATCTTTTCGGCCTAAGGAAAGCGCTTTTTTACCGGTGCCATAACGGACTACATCGCGTAACAGGCTATTCATAAGATACGCATTTTGAGTGGAAATAATGCGTTTAGCCGGATTGAAGCCAAGGGATTCATCATCCACATCATCCGTTGCTGTTGTTATGCAGGATTCACAAACGGTATCGGGTTGTACTTGCATGACAATATTGCCATTAGCATCTTCGATACGTTTAATGATGTAAGGCTCGATACGGTAACCACCATTAGCCAGTGCGGCATAAGCTCGTGCCATATCCCATGGCGCGGCATTACCGCTACCAAGGGCTAAGGATAAGTTTTTAGGCATTTGTGACGTGTCAAAGCCAAAGCGCTGGGCGTAGTCAATGGCATACTTAGCCGTTATGTCTCGTAATAGTCTGATTGAAACCAAATTTCGTGAATTTGTTAATGCCACCCTTAAACGAGTAGGGCCAAAAAACTTGCCACTGTAATTCTCCGGGCGCCAAGTATTCTCTAAGCCTGGATCATCAAACACGACCGGTGCATCATTTATGATGCTTGCAGCGGTATAACCTTTTTCTAAAGCAGCGGAATAAATAAAAGGTTTAAAACCGGAGCCTGGTTGGCGGCGAGACTTGGTTGCGCGATTGAATTTATTTTGGAAATATTCAAACCCGCCAGTTAAAGCGGTAACAGCACCATCAAATGGTGCCACAGCAACTAAGGCACCTTCGACTTCAGGTAATTGTGCCAATTGCCATTGCTTTTCATTGTCTTCATGCAAGTAAATTAGGTCGCCAGCAGTGAAAACCTCACTGGTTTTCTTTGGCGCTTTTCCTCGACGGTTAGTTGATAGTTGTGCTCTTGCCCAAGTAATTGAAGAGAGCTCAAGCTCAGCAAAGCCGTAATTTTTTATATAGATATTGGCCGACTCATCATCGACGGAAGCGACTAGGCCAGGATATAAGGGACCAATGTTGTCGTAGCCGGATAATGTTTGCTCAAAATCCTCAGCAGACATTTCTTCTGCAATGTCGAAATTACTTAAAGCACCACGATAGCCATGACGTTTGTCATAGGCCAGTAATGCGGATTGTAAGGCKGTATTCGCGGCTTGTTGATGGTCWGCTCGTATCGTTGTRTAAACATTAAAACCTGCATTGTAGGCTTGATCACCATACTGTTTGATCAGTTGTGTGCGTACCATTTCTGCGACATAGGGGGCATAGACTTCGATATCGCGGCTGTGGAAACTGGCAGTGACGGGCGCTTGAATGGCAGTGAGGTAATCCTGCTGTTCAATAAAGCCTACTTCCCACATTCTACGAAGTACATAGTCGCGGCGTAATTGAGCTCGTTCAGGATTGGCTAGAGGATTAAATTTTGATGGCGCTTTTGGTAAGCCGGCGATCATGGCGTACTGCGGCAAGTTGAGTTCTTGCAGTGGTTTGCCGTAATACACATTGGCGGCAGCACCGACACCGTAGGCACGGTTACCCAGATAAATTTTATTTAGGTAAAGCGTTAGAATTTCTTCTTTAGTCAGACTTCGTTCGATTTCAAGCGCAAGAATGATTTCATTAAGTTTGCGAAGATAGGTTTTTTCGCGGCTTAAAAAGAAGTTTCTAGCGACTTGCATAGTGATGGTACTGCCGCCTTGCGCTTTAGCACCGGTAGTAGCGAGTGAATATGCCGCTCGCAATAAACCATGATAATCAACACCAGGATGTTCAAAAAAACGATCATCTTCAGAGGCTAATATCGCCTGAATGAGAGGGAGTGGAATCTCATGATATTCAGTRGGAATGCGCCTTTTCTCGCCAAACTCAGCAATTAAACGGTTTTCAGCGCTAAAGATCCTTAAGGGGACTTGTAATTGAGTTTGTTTTAGCACTTCAGTATCAGGTAGCTTGGGCGCTAAAAGGAAATAAATAATTGCAATAGCTATTGCAATCAGGCTGGATGAGATTATGATTAAGGTCAGCAGTTGACGAAAAAAACGGAACATAAGACTGTGTTGGAAACCCAAATAAGGTATTAAGTACATAAAGTATATATAAAATTACAAACTAGGTTAGTGGTATCTGTCTATTGTTTTTTTGATTGTCATGCACTATAGTCTTAAGAAACTACTTTAAGTAGTGCTTGTAACTGTAAATATATTTTTTGGAACACTGGAACTAGGACAATACATGTTTGGACGAAAAAAATTACCTCTACTCGGGGTAGATATAAGTTCATCAGTAGTTAAAGTACTTGAGCTCGTACTAAAGGGCAACAAGTATTGTGTCGAGTCATATGCTGTTGAACCCCTTCCTGTAAATGCAGTTGTTGAAAGTCGAATTGAAAATAAAGAAGAAGTTTCGGGTGCCCTGAAGCGTGCGATAAAACGCTCTGGCACAAAGGCAAAAGAAGCGTCCGTAGCCGTTTCAGCCAATTCCGCGATTACTAAAATAATCTCTTTTCCTGCCGACCTTTCAGAGCGTGAACTGGAAGACCAGATTATGCTCGAGGCTGAAAACTATATTCCTTACCCATTAGAAGAAGTACGTTTAGACTTTGAAGTATTAGGGACTTCTGCAACGGATGTAGATGCTGTCGATGTTTTACTTGCAGCATCACGTAGAGAAAATGTAGATGCGCGTACGGAAGTTTTAGAAAATGCTGGGCTAAAAGCAAAACTGGTCGACGTTGAAGCCTATACCATGGAAAATGCATATAGCTTAATTGCACAGCAATTGCCGCATTATGGTGAGGGACTAACGGTTGCGATTGTCGATGTTGGGGCGACGTTAACAACATTACATGTYTTGGTTGATGGCAAAATTGTRTTCACTCGCGAGCAAACATTTGGCGGCCGGATGTTAACGGAAGATATTGAGCGTCATTACGGCATGTCTTAYCARGAAGCGGGTCGYGCTAAAAAAGAAAATAAYCTACCWGATGATTATGGCCCAAAAGTGTTAGAACCMTTTAARCGRTCAATGACAACRACMGTAACGCGTGCGTTGCAGTTTTTCTTTTCTGCTTCAACCCAGTATCAATCAATCGAWCACATTATTCTCGCGGGAGGATGTGCGTCTATCAAAGGTGTTGATGCCATGATCGAAGAAGAGACMGGTACCTCTACATCAGTGGCAAATCCTTTTGCCGACATGGTCTTGGGTTCWAAGGTGAAAATACAAGCCTTGAGCAACGACGCACCATCTATGATGATTGCTTCAGGATTAGCAATGAGGAGCTTTGACTAATGGCTCAGATTAATYTACTGCCATGGAGAGAAGAGCGCCGAGAGGAGCGTCAGCAACGGTTTTTTACCGCTGTCGTAGCCGGGCTTATATTTGCAGCTATTATTTTATATGGTGTTATTGTGTTTGCTAATGGCCTTCTTGATGAGCAGAACAATCGAAATTCATTTTTAAAAACTGAAATAACGGTGCTTGATAAAAAGATCAAAGAAATAAAAATGCTAGAGGAGCAGCGTGATCGACTACTGGCGAGAATGCAAGTGATTCAGGAGTTGCAGGCAAGTCGGCCAAAAGTGGTCAAAGTATTTGATGCCTTGGTTCGCACGGTACCGGTCGGTATTCACCTTGAAAAAGTTGCTCGTCAAGGGGAAATGTTGACTCTAGATGGGGTTGCTCAATCTAATGCACGTGTATCGGTCTTTATGCGGAAGTTAGATGACAATGCAGAGTTCGATGAATCTAAGTTAACCGTAATCAAACGCACTTCATCAGCGGCTGATGCAATCAGAAAGTTCACCCTAGGCGTGAATGAGTCCAAACCCAAAAAAGAAGATGGGGAGAGTTAGATGGAACTATCTTTAAGCGAGCTGGATTTTAACGAAAGTGGTGAATGGCCATTTATAATAAAATTACTAGCTATTATATTGCTTTGTCTTGCGATATGGGGTGGCGGTTATTATTTTATTATTAAGGATAAGCAAACCGAATTGTTAGGTCTTGAGCAAAAAGAGGTGCAATTAAAAAATGAGTTTGAGACTAAAACTGCCAAAGCAATAAATTTGGAAGCCTATAAGAAACAGATGGTAGAGATGAAAACGACGTTCGCCTCTATGTTGAAGCAACTACCCAGAAAAAGTGAAGTTGCCGATCTGCTTATTGATATTTCACGCACTGGCCTAATTAATGGTTTGCAGTTTGAACTGTTTAAACCTGAAGGTGAGCGCCCTGTTGATTTCTATGCCGAGTTACCGATAACAATGAAAGTAACGGGAACTTATCATCAGTTTGGTGAATTCGTCAGTGGCATTGCTGCATTACCTCGAATTGTAACGTTACATAACCTGACGATGCTGCCATTAGGTAAGGATAGCGACAAAATGAGCTTGAGTATTACAGCAAAAACATATCGTTATTTTGATCAAGAGTCGGAGTAATGACTGGATGCAAAAGAGTAAATGGATAGGAATGACATGATATGGTAAATCAATTAAAAATATTGATGTTCCTTACTACTTTATTGGTAGTAGTAACGGGTTGCCAGCATGAAAAAGATGATCTCAGTGCTTATGTTGCTAA
>NVRG01000003.1 GCA_002400805.1 Gammaproteobacteria bacterium | reverse complement strand
GCAACTCATCAAACTAAGTGACGATGTATCTTCACCCTATTGCATACTATCTATTCCATTATTAATTGAGACAAATATGTCAGCCTTAGTTAATCGAATATTGGTAATAGATCTTGAGCCTGCTGAACAACTTAACCGTGTCTGCCAACGAGATAATATCTCGACCAAACAAGCCAAAGCCATTATCTTTAGCCAAAGCCCAGCCAGTCAAAGAAATTCAGTGGCTGACGACATTATCAATAATAACAATTCCCCAGAAAGTCTAAGTGAAGTCGTGACTCAACTCCATAAAAAATACCTTGATATAGCCAATACTATGGCTACAGGTTGCCAGTAGCACCATAGTCGTGGAGAATAGCTACTTTATTGATAACAGCTCACTAAAATAATACGAATTGTGGCCGATCACATCATTTACGAACAACCGCTCAACGAGCGTATACGTACCTTCCTCAGACTTGAGTTCTTGTTTTCGCGTGTTGATAACGCATTGCAAAAAAATTCAGAGTCAACTAATCGTGATGCCATCGATAGTTTGCTTAATATTCTCACCGTTTTTGAACGCAGCGATCTTAAAGCCGAAATTATTAAAGAGTTGGAACGACTGATCGCTAACCTAACAGCACTTGAACATACCCCAGGCGTAGATAAAGCAGCATTGGAACAACTACTTGCAGAACTTGACCAAAATCTAGATGCGCTACACCTTACTAAGTCTGCCATTGGTAAAAATTTACGTGAAAATGATTTTTTATATGGTATTCGCCAACGTTCAAGCATTGCCGGTGGTACCTGTGACTTTGATTTGCCTGCTTATCATTTCTGGCTACAACACACGAGTGATGAAACGCGCCAGTCACAAATATTAAGCTGGTCAAACCAATTTTCAGCCGTCCGTGGCGCCATTGATATTAGCCTACAATTAATCCGCGATAGCTCCAGATTCAATGAATTTAGTACCTCATCTGGTTTTTATCAACATAGCCTGGATAGTAACCAGCCAACACAATTAATTCGAATAAAACTGCCTCAAAACGCTGAATATTATCCCGAAATTAGTGGTGGAAAACATCGCTTTACTGTTCGCTTAATGAACTTTAATATCAATCAACGTCCACAGCAGATCATTGAAGACATAAATTTTTTACTCAGCTGTTGTGTAATGTAAATATGGTCAAAACAGTTACTTGCCCACAATGTGGCAACTCCGTTCCTTGGCAAGATGATCAGCTGTGGAAACCTTTTTGTAGTGAGCGCTGTAAGCTTATTGATTTAGGTGACTGGGCAAGCGAAAACCACCGTATCAAGGGTGAAGAGTTACCGCCGTCTGACAGCCCAGACTCGCCCGACTTTCACTAGGGTCGGTTAGGTATCACCAGCAGTCAATATACCTTGTTGGAAGGAGAATTCTATCATCCTATTTAAAGGTTTCAACGCTTGTAGACGAGTTTTCTCATCCACTTCTATCGTATTGCTCATATCACGTAACGTTTCATATAGGTTACCCAGCGTATTCATTGCCATCCATGGGCAGTGCGCACAGCTTTTACAGGTAGCACTTTTTCCGCCCGTAGGCGCAGGAATAAGTCGCTTTCCAGGAACGACCTGGCTCATTTTATAAAATAGCCCATGATCTGTTGCGATGATCAAGGTATCAGCTGATGATGCTTTGCCAGCAGCAATGATCTGTTTTGTTGAGCCAACAAAATCTGCTTTTGCGATAACCGCTTCTGGTGATTCAGGATGAACTAACACCTCGGCATTTGGATGTTTCTCCATTAGCTGCTCTAGCTCATGTAACTTAAATTCATCATGAACAACACAATGACCTTGCCACAGAATCATGTCAGCACCGGTTTTATTTTTTATATATTGACCTAAATGACGGTCAGGTCCCCAAATAATTTTCTTACCTTGTGCCATCAGGTTTTCAATAATCTGTATGGCATTACTAGAAGTAACAATCCAATCAGCCCGTGCTTTGACTTCAACACTAGTATTCGCATAGACCACCACTTCACGATCAGGGTGCTCGTCACAGAAACGACTAAACTCATCGATTGGACAGCCTAGGTCTAATGAACACTCTGCATCCAACGTCGGCATGAGCACTGTTTTTTCGGGGCTTAAAATTTTGGCGGTTTCACCCATAAACCGTACACCACACACCACTAGCGTTTTAGCCTCATGTTGCGCCCCAAAATTAGCCATATCCAATGAATCTGAAACATAGCCACCAGTCTCTTCCGCCAAGGCTTGCAACTCATCATCCACATAATAATGGGCAATCACAACGGCATCTTTTTGTTTTAACAAAACCTTAATTTTATCGGTGTAACTTTTTTTCTCAGCTTCCGTTAACCACGGGTTTGGCGGAACATTGTCAATAATATTATCAATATTCGTTTGCAACTTTTTGGGTATGGATTCTGCCAGACTCATTTTAATTTTCGCTCTTTTCGTTATGGCTAACAGTCAAACCATGAAAGTTTGCATGTATAGCTGAAATGATGGATGCATTCGCTGCGGGGAAGTCTTCACAACGCAAATCAGCAATCGCACACCACCGTATTTTTTGACCTTCATGACCTTGCGGGGTTCCTTGGAAGTCACTAACACTCCACACATCTAACAACACCGACTTATCACCATAATCATGGCTGACAGAGGTCAGGGGTTCAGCAGCGGTGATGAAAACATTTAGCTCTTCGCGAATTTCACGTATTAAAGCCTCATTGACCGATTCACCCTGCTCGACTTTGCCGCCGGGGAATTCCCACAAGCCGCCTTGATGCTGGTCCATAGCCCGTAAGGCAAGCAATACTTCTTTCTTGTCATTCACAATAACAGCAACAGCTACATGTACAGTTTTCATCTCGCTAGTCTTTGTCTTCTACCAGCACATATAAGGCACCACAATAAGGGCACAACACTTCGCCCATTGCTTCCACATCTAAATAAATCTTTGGATGGGCATCCCAAGCTGTCATGTCAGCTGTGGGACAACTCAGTGGTAAGTCGCTACGACGAATTTCATAACGCTGTTCGCTACATGCTGTCAGTGTTTTTTGTTCGCCCATCTCAACTCCTCTGTTGTCCGTAGTATGTCTATTCTTCTACGGTCGGTTTTTTCCGTAATCGAATATTGAGTTCTTTTAACTGAGCTTCACTGACGCTACTCGGTGCATTTGTCAACGGGCAACTAGCAGACTGTGTTTTCGGGAAAGCCATCACATCACGAATGGATGGCGAGCCTGTCATCAACATCGCTAAACGATCTAAGCCGAAGGCTAAACCACCATGAGGAGGGCAGCCATACTGTAAAGCCTCTAATAAGAAACCAAATTTATCGTTTGCTTCTTCTTTGCTAATGCCTAATATTTCAAAGGCTTTAGTTTGTAGATCAGCTTTGTGAATACGCATGGAACCGCCACCAAGTTCAGTACCATTGAGGACCATGTCATAAGCCCGCGATAAACATTTCCCTGGATCGGTATCCAGTAATTCAATATCAGATTCACGTGGGGCGGTGAACGGATGGTGCAATGCATTCCAACGGTTAGCCTTATCATCCCACTCAAACATTGGGAAAGCTACAACCCATAGAGGCTTCCAACCATGTGCAACTAAACCTAAGTCATGGCCTAATTTAACGCGTAATGCGCCCAATGCTTCATTGACAACATTCGCTTTATCCGCACCGAAGAACACTAAATCACCTGTTTGAGCCCCCGTACGCTTCATGATCGCGGCAACAACTTCATCCGGTAAGAATTTTAAGATTGGTGACTGTAAACCTTCACGGCCAGCATCAATATCATTCACTTTGATATAAGCCAATCCTCGTGCACCATAGATGCTTACATATTTAGTATATTCATCAATGTTTTTACGGCTCAGGCTTGCACCATTTGGTACGCGTAATGCAGCAACACGACCTTTCTCATCATTAGCTGGCGCAGAGAAGACTTTAAAGTCCACCTCTTTCATTAAATCACTAACTTCAACCAACTCTAAGTTGATTCGCAAGTCGGGCTTATCACTACCATAACGAGCCATCGCTTCAGCGTAGCTCATCCGAGGGAATGGATTTGGTAAGGCTTCTTCMAGYACATTCGCAAACAAGTCACGAATCATYGTTTCCATCARYGYCATCAAMTCTTCTTCWTCAACAAAAGAAGTTTCGATATCCAACTGAGTAAATTCAGGCTGACGATCCGCACGCAAGTCTTCATCACGGAAACAACGAACAACTTGATAATAACGATCCATACCAGCGACCATCAACAATTGTTTAAACAGTTGTGGTGATTGTGGCAAGGCAAAAAAATCACCCGCATGAGTCCGGCTAGGAACTAGATAGTCACGCGCACCCTCTGGTGTTGCTTTGGTTAAAATGGGGGTTTCAATATCAAGAAAGCCATTGTCATCCAGGAAATTTCGTAATTGGCGGGTGATCTGTGAACGGAAACGTAATTTTTGCAACATTTCTGGACGGCGCAAATCGATATAACGATGACGCAAACGAACATCTTCACTTACTTCCGCTTGTTCAGTTAATGGGAACGGCGGTGTTTTAGAGCTATTCAGAATTTCAAGACGTGTAGCGACAATCTCAATTTTGCCACTTTTCAGATCAGGGTTGTCACTGCCATCAGGGCGTAAGTTCACTACCCCTTCGATCTGTAATACATATTCACTACGGACACGTTCCGCCACAGCAAAACTTTCGGCATCTTCAGGATTACACACTACTTGCACGAGACCTTCACGATCACGCAAATCAATAAATATAACCCCACCATGATCACGACGACGGTGCATCCAACCGGATACCGTAACTGTTTGACCATCTAATGTTTCATTTACATCGCCGCAATAATGGCTACGCATAATTCTTTTCCAATGTCTTTAATATGTTTAAGTAATACCACTGTCTAAATAAACGTGTGGTTGTCAATTATTGTTGTGCACCAATGTCATCGCCATTGATTAAATTATTTTTTTGCCAAGTTGGCACGACTACCCCCATAGAGATAATCATTTTTAAACCTTCTTCTACACTCATGTCCAGATGAACAACATCTTCGCTCGGCACCATCAATACAAAACCAGAGGTCGGGTTTGGCGTGGTTGGGATAAATACACTAATCACGTCTGTTCTCGTTTTTGCCTGTACTTCGCCCAGATTGTCTGAGGTCATAAAAGCCAAGCTCCACACCCCTTTGCGTGGATATTCGATTAACAGCACTTTACGAAATGACTTGGCGTCCGTCGCTAAGACCGCTTCCATAACTTGTTTTATTCCAGCATACAAACTACGGACTAAAGGAATTCGCGCCAGCAATGACTCCCATGCCGAGACAATCCGTCGCCCCAATAAGTTGGCAACGATCATACCTGTTGCCAGCACTAACACTACCGCTAGTACCACCCCCAAACCAGGGATGTGAAAGCCCAATAAAATGTCAGGCTGATATTGAGCTGGCAACCATAATAATATCTTATCTAAAAAACCAACGATCGCCCGAACCACAAGAAAAGTGATGCCTAAAGGCATCCATACTAATAATCCAGCAATCAGGTATTTACGCATGTAATATCTACTATATAGCTTGTGGCAGCATCAGCTTGAACCACTTGCTGTCGCTTCAGGTTTTTTTGTCGATGAACTGACGTCACTCTTTTCCGCTAAATTTCGCTTTTTTCCACTTTTGAAATCAGTTTCATACCAGCCATCCCCTTTCAATCGAAAACCAGCCGCAGACACTAATTTGCGCAAATCAGGCTCCTCACAGGATGGACAATGCAGCAATGGCTCATCACTAATTTTCTGCAACGCTTCAAACTCATGATCACAGGCATCACATCGGTACTCATAGAACGGCATTAACTTCGACCTCGTGTTTCAGTCACACATCAATGCGCAACTAATATTTAGCTTTTCAATTAATAAACCGAATAATTATACCTAAAAAAACTTATAATGCGATTGCCTCGTTTTTCCTCGCCACAATTATTCAGCTAAACTGCGATTTATGAAAGCTCATCAAGACTGGAATGCTATTCGTAGCCTATTTCCATATTTACAAAAATTTAAAGGTCGCGTAGCGTTAGCGCTACTATTATTAACCGTTGCAAAACTAGCCAATGTGGGCATTCCTCTCACACTTAAAGGCGCGGTCGATGCCTTAGATCCACAACAGCAAGATATCATTTACCTCCCTGTTGTCTTTTTAGCGGCATATGGCCTACTTCGCTTATTCAGCAGTTTATTCAGTGAGTTACGCGATGCGCTATTTGCCAAAGTAATTAACCACTCCGTACGTCGTATCGCAGGCAACATTTTTGAACACCTGCACAAGCTATCTCTACGTTTTCACTTGCAACGTCAAACGGGAGGGATCTCCCGCGATATTGAACGTGGCACACGAGGCATCAGTTTCTTATTGAATTTCATGATATTCAATATCGTGCCAACCTTAGTGGAAATCGCTTTGGTAACCGTGATTTTACTGACCCAATATGACAGTATCTTTGCCATCGTCACGACTGGCACTGTCTTGCTCTACATTATCTACACCCTGGCCATTACCGAGTGGCGCATGCGTTTTCGCCGCGCCATGAACGAAATGGAATCCAAAGCGAATAATCAGGCCATTGATAGTCTGCTTAATTACGAAACGGTCAAATATTTCAATAACGAACAATACGAACTACAGCGATATGATGACAAAATGGCGACATGGGAAGTGGCCGCCATCCGCAATCAAACCTCATTATCGGTATTAAATTTTGGTCAAGGTGCCATCATTTCACTGGGCATTACTATTTTAATGTTACTTGCTGGCAAAGGCGTAGTTACTGGCGAGTTAAGCATAGGTGACTTAGTGCTGATCAATGCCTTTTTATTACAACTGTATCTGCCCTTAGGTTTCCTTGGATTTGTTTATAGGGAAATTCGTCACTCCCTCGCCGATATGGAACGGATGTTCAGCTTATTAGAAGAAGATATTGAAACTGTCGACAAAAAGGATGCCCAAACACTCAAGGTTAAGCGCGGTGAAATACAGTTTGAACAAGTGAATTTTCATTACGATGCCAATCGACAAATTTTACATGACATCAATTTCACTATTGAAGCGGGAACCAAGGTTGCATTTGTTGGTGCTAGCGGTTCGGGCAAATCATCCCTAGTCAGGCTGTTATTTCGCTTTTATGATCCACAATCAGGCAAAATCACCATTGATGGCATTGATATCCGTGACGTAAAGCAACAAAGTTTAAGGCAAGCTATCGGCGTTGTACCACAAGACACGGTATTATTTAACGATAGTATTTATCACAATATTTTGTATGGAAACCCGAGTGCAGATAGACAGGCTGTCTTCGACGCAGCTAAACAAGCGCATATCCATCAGTTTATTGAGAGATTGCCTGACGGTTATGACTCATTAGTGGGTGAACGTGGCTTAAAACTCTCCGGTGGTGAAAAACAACGCGTTGCCATTGCACGGACTTTACTAAAAAATCCGCAAATTTTAATATTTGATGAAGCAACATCGGCACTCGATAGTCATTCAGAAAAGGCCATCAACCAAGAGTTACAATCTATTAGTACCAATAAAACCACCTTGGTCATCGCGCATCGCTTATCAACAATTGTAAATGCCGATACAATCCTAGTTTTAGAGCACGGCAAAATCATCGAACGTGGTACTCACGAACAGCTGTTAAAACTACATGGTCACTATGCAGCTATGTGGGCCTTACAACAAACCGAAGGAAAGTAGTCAATGTATAAATTTTTCACCTTCCTATTAATATGCTTATTTTCTACTAGCGTATTTGCCGACTGGCAAATAGAAACCTTTCAGCACTCGGCAACAAAAACACAAGTTAAGTCGGCGATGATTAGAAATCCTGATGGTTTCGAACTGGCCATTTTTCAGACATCAGAAGGCATCGTGTGGATGGACTTTAGTCTCTCAGACAACACTTTTGATGAACTGGCACAACGACCCTTACCTCTTTTTCAGATTGATAATCGTAAACCGGTACAATTGCTGCGTGGATTTACCGCCACTATTGTGCCTGAAGATGAAGGCATAGAAGCAATTGTTGTCGACGACCAAAAATCAATCACTACCAAGAGAGACTTCAGTGTCAACCATATTATTGCCGAGCGCTTACCCGAACGTGTGATTTGCCCTATTTGGCAAGGTGATTCTCGACCTCATTTAGGCACCTTAGCCGCGTTAGTGGATGGCAAACAAATAAAATTTGACTACACCCTCTCTGATGGCACAAAGGGAAAAACAAGCTTTACATTACAAGGTGCCAATCTAGCAATCAACAGCCTTATTACTAAGTGATTTTGTCAAAATATTAATAAATTTGGACATTCATCATGCTCTCGGATTATTATGTCGCGCTGAATCGGCACGCTATTGCCGTTATTCACAAAGTGCACAATTAAAGATGCATTAATTAAAAGTTGTTCAGGTTCGGTTCAGGTTAGCTATGTAAAGCTACTTGCGAACTAAGGCAATTCACATAAAAACGAGAGGCAATATACATGAAATACGGCAAATCACTTATTGGTGCAATTTTAGCAGCATCAGCTTTCTTCTCCACAGCTGTTATGGCTGCAGACCATGTCGTAAAGGCACAAGTTACTGCATTCAAACCGTTAGTTGTTAAAGTTGCTGTTGGCGATACCGTTTCATGGGAAGGCATGAATGGTCACATTTCACAATCTATCGATGGCATGATCCCAGAAGGCGCTGAAGGCTGGATGTCTAAGATGGGTGATAACTTCACTACAGCACCTTTTACGGTCGAAGGTGTTTACTTTTATAAATGTACGCCACATTGGGGCGCAGGCATGGGCGGCGTCATCATCGTTGGTGAGCCAACTAACTTTGCTGCTATTGTAGAGTCAAAACCTAAAGGTGCCGCTAAACGTTTGATGAAAAAAGCGAAAAAAGCACTTAAGTAATTCAAGACTCATACTTGAAATCCAAAAAAGCCCACTTTTTAAGTGGGCTTTTTTGATCCAAGCTATAAAGCCTGTGTTAAGATCCCTTGGTAGTCTTGGCTCTAACCGCAATAATGTTCTTGGTTATAGTCAGTAATTTTATCGATTAAATGCTGGGGATGCCATCGAATGAGTAACACAGTTGATAATGACAAGCGGCGCTTTCTAACCACTGCCGCCAGTGTTGTTGTTGGAGGTGCCGGTGCCGCAGTCGCTGCAGTACCGTTCGTTTCAGCCATGTTGCCGAGTGCAAAAGCACAAGCTGCTGGCGCTCCAGTTGAAGTAGATATAAGTAAACTTGAACTTGGCCAATTAATGACTATCGAGTGGCGTGGRAAACCTGTCTGGATTTATAGGCGCACACCCGAGACCGTAACAGATCTTACCTYGCAAAACGACAGTCTCAAAGACCCTGAAAGYACCGTAAGCAAACAACAACCMGACTACTGCGTTAATGAAKCTCGCTCTATCMRAGAAGARTTAATGGTCTTRGTAGGCGTATGCACTCACTTAGGYTGTTCACCAACCTATCGACCTGAATTAGCKCCTGAAGACTTGGGSCCAGAGTGGAAAGGYGGTTTCTTCTGYCCTTGTCATGGTTCACGTTTTGATYTGGCGGGTCGYGTATTCCAAGGTGTGCCGGCCCCRATTAACCTTCAAGTYCCACCGCATCACTTCCTTGGTGATAACCGMATTGTCATTGGTGAAGACWCACAAGGAGCYGCATAATGTTTTCAAGTTTAATGGGCTGGGTTGATGCCCGATTCCCTGCAACTAAGMTGTGGAAAGAACATCTTTCTGAATATTACACTCCCAAGAATTTCAACTTCTGGTATTACTTTGGTTCATTAGCATTATTCGTGTTAGTACTTCAAATCGTCACCGGTATTGTCCTGACGATGAACTATAAACCTGACACCGCACTAGCCTTTGCATCGGTTGAATACATCATGCGCGATGTTCCATGGGGCTGGTTGATCCGTTATCTCCATTCCACGGGAGCATCTGCCTTTTTTGTGGTGATCTACTTACATATGTTTAAAGGCCTAATGTACGGTTCCTACAAGCAACCACGCGAACTGGTGTGGATTTTTGGCATGCTGATCTATTTAACCTTGATGGCAGAAGCGTTTATGGGTTACTTATTACCTTGGGGCCAAATGTCTTATTGGGGCGCGCAAGTTATCATCTCCTTATTTGGTGCATTGCCCATTATTGGTGAAGGTCTATCTTTATGGATCCGTGGCGATTATGTCATTGCCGATGCCACCTTGAATCGGTTTTTTGCCTTTCATGTGATTGCCGTACCACTGGTATTAATTGGCTTGGTAGTCGCGCATATTATTGCTTTGCACGAAGTTGGCTCTAATAATCCCGATGGTGTAGAAATCAAGCAACATAAAGATGAAAAAGGTATTCCACTAGATGGCATTCCTTTCCACCCTTATTACTCGGTCAAAGATATTGTTGGTGTGATTGTATTCCTGTTTATCTTTTCACTGGTCTTGTTCTATGCACCTGAAATGGGTGGCTGGTTCTTAGAGAAAGATAATTTTGTCCCTGCCGACCCACTCAAGACCCCTGAGCATATAGCGCCCTTATGGTACTTTGCTCCTTTCTATGCCATTTTACGTGCCGTACCTGACAAACTGATGGGGGTACTCACTATGGGAGCCGCTATCGTCTTCCTTTTCTTACTACCTTGGTTAGATCGCAGTCCGGTTAAATCCATTCGCTATCGCGGGCCCTACTTCCGTTGGGCGTTGACCTTATTTGCTATCAGCTTCATTGGTTTAGCTTACTTAGGAACACAAGGAATAACCGATATAAAGACGATTTTATCACGAATATTTACTGTCATTTATTTCGCATTTTTTATTCTTATGCCGTTCTACAGCAAGTTAGATAAAGATAAACCTGTGCCAGAAAGGGTCACCTTCAAATGAGAACTTTAATCTTTGCCATTTTTTCAGGCCTGCTGTCGCTTACGTCCTCTTATGCTATCGCTGCCACAGGTGGTGTACATCTTGATGCCGTCGAGATTGATTTAGATGATAAAGCCTCATTGCAACGTGGTGCTAAAACTTTTGTAAATTATTGCTTGAGCTGTCACCAAGCCTCCTTTATGCGCTATAACCGGATGGCAAAGGATATTGGCTTGACCGATGAGCAAGTAACAAAAAACCTAATGTTTGCATCTGATAAAATCGGTGACACGATGACCATAGCCATGCGTGCTGACGATGCCAAAAAATGGTTTGGCGTAACACCACCTGATTTATCAGTCATCTCCCGCGCCAAGGGCACCGATTGGCTCTATACCTATTTACGTACCTTCTATCTTGATGATACAAAAAAAACCACCGGTACTAATAATCTTACCTTTAAAGATGTCGGCATGCCGCATGTCTTATGGCAACAACAGGGTTATCTTAGTAAGGATGATGAATCTCACGGTTTAATTTCGGCGACCAAAGGTGAGAAGTCGAACCATGAATACAATGTGATGATTCAAGACCTGACTAACTTCTTAGCATACATTGGTGAGCCATCAAAGATTCAACGTTTAGCTTTAGCCAAATGGGTTTTATTATATTTAGTTTTATTTTTCCTAGTGGCATATTCGATGAAAAAAGCGTTTTGGCGAGATATTCATTAATAATATTTGATAGGACTAAATCAACTATTATTTAATAAAGAAAGGGGGCGAATGCCCTTTCTTTATTTAAAACCCTTCACTTGCATGCGAGCCATGTATTAAACACTCGCAGGAGTAAATCAATATGAGTAGTAGCCGCCGCGCTATGATGACAGTGTATTCTGACCCATCGTGCCCTTTCAGTCACCGTACTAGAATTGTCCTCCACGAAAAAAATATTAATGCCAATATTGTAGATATCGTAGATGGACAATGGCCAGAAGATGTTGCCGCATCAAATCCTTATGGTACGAGCCCGACGTTAATGGATCGTGACCTAGTCTTATTTAACTCAAATATTATCATCGATTATTTTGATGAACGCTTCCCACACCCAGCCTTGATGCCGGTAGATCCTGTTGCCCGAGCAAAAACTAGGCTCATGCTCCATCGGATAGACAAAGACTGGTATTCACTTTGGCCAGCATTAATGGATGGTAAACCAGTCAAAGCACGAAAAAGACTGCAAGAAGACTTAACTATATTGGCTCCAATGTTTGAAGAGTCTGAGTTTTTCATGGGAAATAATTTTTCATTATTAGACTGTAGCCTTGCCCCCCTATTATGGCGTTTACCACAGTTAGGCATTAAACTACCTGCTAGCGCCAAAGCTGTTGAGGTCTATGCTCAACGCATATTTGCCAGAGAGAGCTTCCAAGCAAGTTTAAGTGATATAGAGCGGAGCATGCGTTAAATGACGTCACAAAAGCCATATCTTATTAGAGCTATTTATGAATGGTTGGTTGATAACGATCTGACACCATACTTATTAGTAAGTACCGCTTTTGACGGTGTGCAAGTGCCCGAAGAATACATTCATGATGGCAAAATTGTTCTGAATATCGCACCCGATGCGGTTAGAAATTTTCTTACTGACAATGACTGGATAAGCTTCTCCGCTCGTTTTTCAGGTAAGTCTATGGAGTTATTTATTCCTATTGTGGCCGTGCAAGCAATCTACGGTAAGGAAAACAATGAAGGCATGTTTTTCCCTGATGAAGACAGCTCGCCACCACCTTCTACACCGCCAAAAGATAGCCCTACTAGCACAAGAAAAGCCAAGCCTAGCCTATCTATTGTTAAGTAACATTAATGCTCCACATATAAAAACGGGCACCTACTAAGTGCCCGTTTTTATGACTATTGAAATATACTAAGCTTATTTATTGTACTTCAAAACCGACAAAAGTAAGCACTTCTTCAGTCAATACTTCATCGCCTTCTTGCCATTTTTTGCCATCCGGAACGATCGTTCTAATCTGATAAACCTCACCAGGAATCTCTTCCGACATAGTGAAAATATAATATTTATTTGCATATAAGCTATAGCGATCCTTTCTAGGATCGTTTGCAAAAGGTTGAATAATGTAGCGGTAGCCTTTCACTGATTGGCCTTGATACTCAAATTCAATTTCTTTTTTTACTGCCCCTTTAGCTAAGGCCCAACGTATTTTACGCTGAAAATAGGACCAGTCACCACCCGTGAGCCGATCCATCTCCCGAATATCAAACTCTAAATATAATACAAAAACACCATTTCCTTGCTGATTATCTCGATYTTGATATGGCCGATTGTRCTTACCSGTAAAAAATTCAAAACTAGTATCTTTCCGCCCGGTATTACGTATGTTTGTTACCGTCATATCAATGGTATCTTCRCGCTCACCATCGATAAAACTTTCTTTTTTATACTGGTAATGCAAAAYACCMGGTTCMGATATATTCTTAAGATGAGCTTTATCAAATAACTCATTATTTATTTCTGAAAAACCTGTAACGGCTTGAGCACTAACTGTTAACACTAACAACAAGCATGCTGTTAGCAATGATGAACCTAATTTCCACACAACCTAATACCTCTTTAGATTTGATGTTATTCTTAATATTTTAAACGAAATCGTATTATGACCATCAAGCAACTACTAAAGCTTCCTTTAGCACTTAGTTTTCTAACATTGTCCTTAATGGGATGTAACCATGATGACCAAGACCGACTATATCAGCATGATAGCAGTTATAGTTTCGAGGATACATTATTAAACCTCGATATAGCGATTGCAGAACATAACTACCGCATTATCCATCGTAGCCATATTGGCCAAGCTGTGCGTGATAGGGGCCAGCCCAACTATCCCTTATCCACCATTACCAGTTTCTGTAACATAACTTATGCTCAAGAAATGATGCAAATTAATTCAGACTTAATAAACGATATGCCTTGCAATGTCGCTGTCCGTGAAACAGCTGATGGAGTCATCGTTAGCACAAAATTAATGAATGAAAATACAGCTCTTGAACGTCAAAATCAGTTTGCCAACAAGATTAATAAAAATCTGAAATCAATTATAGAGGCTACGGTTGAGTAGCCTCAATCACTGCACAATTTAATTAATCATCGTCGTCCTTACGCACTCGTTTTTTAGGGTAAGGGTTAACATCTGCTAGAGATGGAAAATAATATTGTGCGATAATGGCATTAATATCATCACGCCGCTTATCAATAAATTTATTCAGCAGTGCATTCCATGTTTTATCCTGATATCGAGTAGCCATACTAAAGCTAAAGACAAAGGCTTCACCGAGTTCATTCAACGGCTGCACAACCATCGGGACATCACTGATACCAGCGTAGTAACTTGCAATTGGCCCCCATAAAAGTACAACATCRACTTCACCCTGTGCTAAGGCATCCTTAACGATGCGACCRGCGTTAACCTTGGTATCGCCTGACATCATTTGGAAATAGTGAATCTGGTCYGCTAAACCTARATCAAGCAAAGGCTTTGTTGTAACGCCTCTATCAAAAAKACCAATACGRAGYKGTTTACCCGMTTTACTCACTTYAGCAATATCTGCCARTGTTTTTAATTCATATCCCTCACCTGAACGATAWACCATYGCYTCGATYGAGCTCCAATAAGACTTAGTTGGTTTCAAGAAATCTGTATGTYCAGGTACACTCATCGCYAAATCACATAAAAACCTACCCGTTTCAAGATCTACTTTTTTAATCGTGTTTCGGCTAAASCCTATGCGTTGTGGRAACCAATAATACTCTACTGGTATGCCTAACTCTTYRCCAAGTAACGCRGCAATTTTATTATCAAAACCTTCAAGTTCTTTATTTGAATAAGGAAGGTTATAGCCRTCAGCACATACTTTCAGTACAGTTTGACCACGTACWGGCYTTAGGTCTTCTGCTTGAACTAATGGCATGCTAAATATCAATCCTATTATTAATATTGATATCGTCCGAAATATTGTCATTTTTTACCGTTCCTTATTCAATAAATTACAACTCTAAGAATGCATAAGCACACAAAAGTTCCCTAGTTTTAAAAATAAAAAAAAGCCCGACACGAATGCCGGGCTTTCTCTTTAAGGTTTATGTATTAAAACTTAATACATAAGGTCTTATAGGCTAAATACGCTCATAATACCACCCAAGTTAGTCCAGCTAGATAGCGCTCTGTAAGCACCTACCGCACCAAGACCATCTGAGTCGTTTTCTAAGCTAGGAATAGCCATACCGATACCAGCCCAACCACCTACACCAGATAGGATAGCGATGTACTGCTTACCTGCATGTTTGTAAGTATTAACGTTGCCGATGATACCAGACGCAGTTTTGAATCTCCAAAGCTCACGACCAGTTTGTGCATCTACAGCTTTGATGTAGCCTTCTAATGTTCCGTAGAATACCAAATCAGAAGCAGTTGCTAATGCACCACCCCATGCTGAGAAACGTTCTGGGTTAGACCATACGATCTTACCTTCACGAGCATCCCAAGCGATGAAGTTACCTAAGTGTGTACCACCTGGAGCAGGGAACATAGCTAGAGTAGCACCAACATATGGTTGACCTGAAGTATATTCAACTTCGAATGGTTCATAATCCATACAAACGTGGTTTGTAGGTACATAGAATAAACCAGTACGTGGAGAATATGCAGCAGGTTGCTGATCTTTAGAACCTAACGCAGCAGGACAAATACCTGTTGTGTTAACGTCAGCACCATTGCGAGCTGTTGAGTATTTAGCTACACGATCATGAAGACCCGTTTTCAAGCTAACACCGTTAGACCAGTTAACTGCTGGATCAAATTTTTCAGCAACTAACAATTCACCAGTGATACGATCCATTGTGTAACCAAAACCGTTACGATCGAAATGCACTAAAGTTTTGCGCATTTTACCGTTGATTTTTTGGTCCGCTAATGGAACTTCATTGATACCATCATAATCCCACTCATCGTAAGGAGTCATTTGGTATACCCATTTAGCCATACCAGTATCTAAATCACGACCGAATAAAGACATTGACCATTTGTTGTCACCTGGACGTTGAACCGGGTTCCAAGTAGATGGGTTACCGTTACCGTAGTAGAACATGTTTACATCAGGATCGTAAGAATACCAACCCCATGTTGTACCACCACCGATTTTCCATTGGTCGCCCTGCCAAGTTTTCAAAGATGAATCTTTGCCAACTGGTTTCAACATAGATGTTGTTTTCTTAGGATCGAAACCCATTTCAGCATCAGGACCAGTACTGTACATAGTCCAAGCTTCTTTACCATCTAAGCTATAAGCTTTAACGTAACCACGTACGCCGAACTCACCACCAGAAATACCGACTAGTACTTTATCTTTAAATACGTGTGGAGCACCAGTGCTTGTAGCACCACGCTTAGCATCGTCACGTTTGTGAGACCAGATTGCTTTACCCGTATCCATATCTAAAGCAACTAAAACGTTATCCGCTTGTGCTAGGAAGATTTGGCCATCACCATAAGCTAAACCACGGTTAACTGTGTCACAACACATGACTGGAACAGTTTCGTCGTAGTTTTGTTTTGGCTCATATTTCCACTTGATAGCACCGTCGTTGTCTAAATCTAGAGCAAAGACAAGGTTAGGGAAAGCGGTGTGAACATACATAGTACCGTCGATAACTAGAGCGTTACCTTCGTGACCACGTAAAACACCTGTTGAGAAAGACCATGCCATGTTCAAATCAGCAACGTTATCTTTGTTGATTTGAGCTAGTTTGCTATAACGTTGGTTGTTATAGTTACCGGCTGCAGACACCCAGTTATTTTCATTTTCTTGCATAATGCCGATTTCATCAGCTACTGCTACACCAGTAGCGGCTAATGACATCATTACTAATGATAAAGTTTTCAGCTTCATAAAGATTTCCTCTATTGCTTTTAGTTATTTACGACACGAAATTGTTCACAATTGAACCTCATGCGTTTGCAAACATTATGCTCACTAAATCTGATAGTCAAGCCTAATTCTTGGTTTTTTTGTGAAATTTTTCATATTTTTTTTGGGAAGTTTTTCCCGACACGCTAAAGCCTTGAAAATAAACGGATCTTATATCGATAGCAAAAAATGCTTATAGTTGCTTTTGATCGTCAATCTGGGCTTTGATCCAATCAATTGCGTAGTGAATCGCGCTCAATGTGCGCTCTCGCCCTAACAATTCCAGGGTCAAATCTAAGGGGGGGGAAATCGTATTTCCTGTAATCGCTACACGAATAGGTTGGGCAACTTTACCCATGCCGATTTCTCTTGCAACAGAGCAGGCTTTCACTTCGGTATGAATCGGTTCCGCTTGCCATWCAGYCAGTGAAGACAAGCGTTTAAGCATATCYTKTAATAYYTCACAGCTGCTTTCAGTTAAATTTTTGCGTGCCGCTTTAGCATCAAAYTCTTTTACTTCCTGATAGAAGAAGCGACTATTWGCAGCCATTTCAACTARGGTTTTTGACCGTTCTTGCTGAAGTTCAGCCACTGAAACTAGATCTGGACCTTGTACTGGGTCGATACCTAATTGTTCCATATGCCAACTCAAGTGATGTGCCACATGTTCAGCTGTACCATTTTTAAGGTATTGCTGATTTAACCAAAGTAATTTTTCAGTATTAAAACTCGATGCAGATTTATTAACGCCATCAATATCAAATAGAGCAATCATTTCGTCCGAGGTACGAAAATATTGTTGATCACTGTAATTTCTAGGACGCCGAGGGTCGTCTAACGTTCTGCCTTCATGAATACACACCCGTGCTTCATGGGCTTCAAAATCTTCGCTGTAAATAAAGCGTACGTCATTGGTTGCCACCACGGGACAGTTTTCTTCCAACGCCAATTCGACCGCAGCATGCAAATACTCTTCTTCGTATTCCCGCCCGGTACGGTGCAGTTCTAAATAAAACCGATCCGCAAACACTTCCGCCCATTCACGTAAGTACTTTCTGGCCTGTTCCTTATGGCCGCCCAACAGAGCTTGCCCTATTTCGCCACTGCGCCCACAGGACAATGCAATAAGACCGTCGTTGTATTGTTTCAATACTTCGCGATTGGTGATGGGAACGTTTAAATGTTGATTATGCAAATAGGCTTCGGAAATTATTTCGGTCAGATTTCGGTAACCCGCTTGATTAAGAATCAACAGGGTTAGGGGCCGAGCCATGCCTTCAGGGTCTTCATTCTCTAACCAAATGTCGGCACCAAAAATGGGTTTAATGCCCTGAGAAAAGGCTGCCTTTTGGAATTTAACCAACGAAAATAAATTCACGTTGTCAGTAATTGCCACCGCCGGCATGTGATTAGCAGTCGCTTCCTTCACCAGCTTTTTAACCTTAACCAGGCCGTCCACCAAGGAGAATTCACTGTGCAATCGTAAATGTACGAATTCGGCATTCATGCGTGTTCGGCTTCCCTCATTTGTTGCAATACTAATTTTACAGGACCAAAAGATTTACGATGAATGGGAAGCGGCCCCAGCTCATTCAATGCAGCGATATGCACCTTGGTGGGATAGCCTTTATGTTGCGCAAAGCCATAGCCAGGGAAACGTTCGTCCATGGCAATCATTTCATCATCTCGATAGACTTTGGCCAGAATAGAAGCCGCACTGATAGCAGGAATGTAGTGATCGCCTTTCACCACCGCTTCGCTTGCAATCTCAGTCTTAGGCAAGCGATTACCGTCTACAAAAATAAATTCRGGTSYCACYGGCAAAGCKTCGATTGCCCGACTCATGGCTAATAAACTCGCCTGGAGGATATTAATACGATCGATGTCYTCYACTTCTACGCGCCCGATGGCCCACGCCAATGCCGTCTGCTGAATCTCTTCACTTAAAGCACTGCGTTTTTTCTCAGAAACCTTCTTCGAGTCGTCCAAGCCTTCTATTTTATGAGCAGGATCAAGGATTACCGCAGCCGCCACCACAGCCCCTGCCAAGGGGCCTCGGCCCACTTCATCCACTCCCGCAATCAATTGAGAGTSTTTAATTTTCTGAAAATAGCGGATTCGAGCGGGATGTTTTTCAATGCTTTCGATGACTTTCATAAGGGAAGATATAAATCCTAACTTGGGACCAACTTGAGACTAACTTAGAACTAGGTTCGGCCTAGGAATCTAGGCGACTGCTTATTTAATAACAGGGAAGAAGGAAAGGATACCTTTTATTCAGACCCATCGGGGACGAGGGTCCGACGCTTAATCGATTAGCTTCAATAAAGCCGTTGCTGCCTGCTCACTGGCATTGCATTTAAGCGCACGATGAATTTCATCAAAACGGCGTTGCAGTCTTACTACTTCTTCTGATTCAAAGCAGCGCAGTAGCGCCTGAGTGAGATTACCTTCCAGCATGTCTTTCTGCACAAACTCCTCCACCAAACGCTCGCCAGCAAGCA